>CAMQVM010000268.1 GCA_947038135.1 uncultured Rikenellaceae bacterium | reverse complement strand
ACAATGCCATTTTCAGATGATGATTTAGGTGATACATACTCAATGTCAGCATTTAAAGTTATATCTTGAAGTGCTCCAATTGTAATTTTAGCTGCTACACCCTCTTTTACCTTTCCAATCTCTGTTTCGTCGATGTTGCCAACAAATAACATATCATTAAGATCGGCAATTGTAGCAATTGTAGTACCATCATTAAAGGTGTTTGATAGAATAACCGAGTTACCAACCTTTATCGGTACGTCTAGTATCATGCCTGTTATTGTAGCTCTAATTTGTGTGTTGCTTAGCTTTTCAGAGCTGCTTATCACACCCTTTTCTACTATCTCTAGGTTGTTGCGGGCATTCTGCATATCTTCAATAGCAACCTTTTTGTTATTTTCAGCAGTCTCAAACTCCTCTAAGGTAACCACCCCTTTAGAGTAGAGCTTTTTTACACGTTCGAAATTTCGGTTTGCCTGCTCAAGGTTGATTTTGCATAGCTTAACATTCGACTCTGCGCTGTTTAGTTGTCCCATCTCTGGAATAACCGTTACTGATGCAATTATATCGCCTGCTAGAACCATCTGTCCCGCCTCGCAATATACTTCAGATATAATACCTGAAATTTGAGGCTTAACTAAAATCTCATCTCGAGGCTCAATGCTGCCTGTTGCAATTGTTGTGTTGGTGATAGTGTCTCGCTTAAAGGTAATTAGCTCATACGAGATAATTTCTGGTCGAGTGGTTTTCCATAAAAAAACCATTGTTCCAATAAATAGAGCTACAAAAAATAGAATTGCGAATAACTTTAGGTACTTTTTCATATTTGTGTGTTTTAATTTAGAATTTTATCTTTGTTGTTTAACTGTTTAATCTTCTCGAATAGCGTCAACAGCATTAATACTTATAGCTCTAATAGCTGGTATTATTCCTGCAAATAGTCCGCTGCCTATCACAATTGCGGCAGATGTTATGGCTATATCAAAGTTTATTTGTAGTTTCATATCACCTATTGCATTTTCGGCAATGGCTAAAATAGCCACGCTAAACCCTAGTGCCATAACCCCCGTTACAAAGGTTAATACAAAGCTTTCAGTCATAATTTGTGATATAATATTGAGTGGGGTAGCGCCAAGTGCACGCCTTACTCCTATCTCTTGTGTTCGCTCTTTTAGTACTATAAGCATGATGTTTGACACCCCTACAACACCTGCTAATAGGGTGCCTATGCCAACAATCCATATCAATGTTTGTATGCCCGAAAAGAGGTTGTGCAAAACATCAAACTGCTCTTTTACATTTAAGGTAAACATAGCCTTTTTATCATCGGGCGATATGTTATAAAGTCGCTTGATGCGCTCATGTACTGCCTTTTCTACATCTGATATATCGTACCCCGCACCAGCTGTAAAACCAAACATATTGATTCTGTCATCTAAATTATATTGCTTTATCATTGTAGATGTAGGAAGTATTACCACTCGTCTATAATCCAACATGCTTGATTGACCAATCTCTTTACATACTCCTACAACTATGAGCGAGTTTGAGCCAATTTTGATGCTCTCGCCTATTGGGTCTTCACCTTCAGAAAACAGTGCTTCATAGACATCTTTTCCAATCACACACACTGTTCGGTATCGTGCCATATCGAGGTCGTTGATAAACCTGCCATATATTATTTCAGCAGGATCTACCATTTGATTTTCGGGCTCTACTCCTGCAATTTGAGTGCGGTATGATTTATCGGCTTTAACAACTGTTTCGTACTTACTATCGACCATTCGAGTAACATACTGAACACCTGCTACCTTGCTCTTTAAATCAGATATATCATCATATCTAGCACTCCACTTCTTGCCCTTAGGGTTACCATTATATGGCATAGATGTTGGTTGTGTTATTATAAAAGCAGAGTTTGGCGATATTGTTATTGAGCCTACCAGCATCTTCTCCATACCCATGCCAGCACCAAGCAGCACCACCAAAAGCACGATAGCCCAAAATACTCCCATTGAGGTTATAAAGCTTCTCATTTTATTTCGGGAGAGGGTGCTCCATATCTCCTCCCAGCGGTCTAAGTCAAACATATATTCTATTTATTATAACGCATAGCGTCGATGGTTTTTAACTTTGAGGCACGGCGTGCAGGGATATATCCAGCTATTATTCCAGCTATGATAAGTACTATTGTTGCAGCTATTGCGCTTCTCATATCTACCGTAGGGTCTGAAAAAGTCTCTAGTGATGCTAGTCCGCTTGCATTTTCTTTATTGGTGCTATTTATCTCTAACACATAACTAACTATTTTCATCACAATAGCTCCTGATGCCAATCCTATATATCCAAATAGTGAAGTTATAGCAGTAGACTCTAGCAACACCATCTTTATTAGCGATGCAGGAGTTGCACCCATCGATTTACGTATGCCAAACTCAAAAGTGCGCTCTTTAACTGTTACAATCATAATGTTTGATACACCCACTATACCAATAAATAGAGTTCCAAGACCGATAATCCATAAAAAAGCATTTATGGTGGTGAATATCAATTGTGTTTCAATGTGACCTGCTATGCTACTGTTGATCCATACTCCACCCCTGTCATCTTTGCTGAAGTGGTGTTTTTCAGCTAGTAAATCTTTAATTTGCTTTTCTAAGGCGTTACTCTGTGCAATTGTCTCTATGCCAGTTACCTCTATATCTATATTACTAATATACTCATCTCGGTACATTGCTATCTGTGTTGTAATGGGTATAAATACCTTAACACGGTTTCCTGTTCCCCACCCTGTAGCCTCACCTATAACTTTATATACAACACCATCAATAATAATATCTTTATCTATAATAGAGGTGTTTTCACCAAAAAATACCTCTCGGCTATATTCGCCTATAACTGCTACTTTACGGTTGTTATCAATATCTGCTTGTGTGATATTTCTTCCACTCTCAATTTTGTAGCTTTCTAACCTAAAATATGATGGTGTTATACCTGTAACTTGACTTGAAAGGCTGTTTTCTCCGCTTCTTACAATACATGGATATTTGTATATGGTTGCAGTGCAGTCTGAAGCATTAGGAATACGCTTCTTTAAATACTCTACATCTTCAAGTTTTAGCCTAATTGCCCTATCTCTTTTATATCCACCTTATGGTGGATA
>CAMQVM010000267.1 GCA_947038135.1 uncultured Rikenellaceae bacterium | reverse complement strand
CTTGTAGCGCTCTTTGCTAAGCGTTGCAAAAAAATCATTTATGCCTCTGAAATATTTGCATCCGTCCCACAGCATCTTTCTTTGCTCATCACTAAGAAGGTTGTAGGGGCGGTGAATAGGAAACTCACTCTCTTCGCTGCTGTTTATAACCGCCTCTTTCCATTGTCGCATACTCTCGCCACGCCATGGTAGCACCACATCTTCAAAGAGCGATTTTTCAGGCTCTTGAATTACTAAAGCTCTATCTATACCTATGTTTTTGCCATAGCCATTACATAAAGGGCAGGCTCCTATTGGGCTATTAAAACTAAATAGGTGCTCGGTAGGAGATATAAATTGCTGTCCATCGCTCTCAAAATAGCTTGTAAAGCTGTTTATGCTTTGTGATGGTAGTGAGGGGTTTATTATTATTGTTGTGCTGTTGTTAAATATTTTGTAGCTTGTAGCCACCGAGTCTGCAATGCGTGAAAATAGATCCTCTTCGCTCTTTTTAATAGCTAAACGGTCTATAACTACATATATATCTTTTTGTGTGTAGCTGTCGACATTAGGAGCTAATTCAGCAATATTTACTATCTTGTCATCAATAAAAAACCTATCGTAACCATCACCTGAGAGCCATACTATACGCTCTAATAGTGACGATGCAGAGTTGTTGAAATCTAGCTTTGCAGTTATTAGTATCCTTTTATCTACTGCATCATTAAGCACAAAATTTGTAACATCATCTACACTATAAGCTTTTACCTCTAGCCCTGTAACAGGAGAGTATACCTTACCCACACGAGCAAATAGTAACTTTAGGTAGTCATATATTTCGGTGGTAGTACCTACGGTAGAGCGTGGGTTACGTGCTGTAACCTTCTGCTCTATCGCTATTGCTGGCGATAATCCCGATATATCTTTTACATCAGGCTTAGATATACGCCCTAAAAATTGGCGTGCATAAGATGAGAGGCTCTCAACATAGCGGCGCTGACCCTCGGCAAATAGAGTGTCGAAGGCAAGCGATGATTTACCACTTCCCGAAAGACCTGTTACTACTATAAATTTGCCGTGAGGAATATTGATGCTAATGTTCTTTAGGTTATGAACATTAGCACCCTCAATTTTAATATACCTTTTATCTAGTGTGATATTTTTGTTTTGCATTATTTTGTTTTCAATCTGTCGCCGCTCTCTTTGGTAACTGTCTCAATCCATCTTTTGTTGTAGCCACCATTTTTAGGTGATGTTGGTTTTGATGTGCTGTGTCCGTTATCTATGAAGCCATCTTTGTCTTCGTGCTTGGTGTAGCCATCAATAAATTTAACCATTAGGTATCTATCTAGCTCGTTCCATGAATCAAACATATCTTGAGCTGTACGAACAGAGTAATCAGTAAGAAAATCTATTGCCTGCTCTTTGTTGCTCTCTAAAAGTGCTAGTGCTGCTTTATCTACTGCTTCAATGTTTTTGATAGCGTTATTTTCATGGTTGTCATACGCCTTTTTGATATCTGGCTGTATGTCGTTGTAGCGTAGGTATGCAAATTGTGCCACTCGGTTAAATATCCAAAATGCTGCTGTTGAAGAGTAGTTTAGTAGGTCGCCATTTCCATCTTTAAGCGATAAAGGAACTTCTTTAGTAGATACATACATAGGTGTAAGGCATGATGTAGCTGCTGCGTCAACACCAAACCATAATATGCCACCTATCTCATTTGGAAGCCATGAGCGGCTTTGTCCTACCATCCACCAGCCTGTTTGCTGTGTAGATATAGCTCTTTCATTGAAGTATTCAACACCGTTGTGCTTGTAGGTTAGTGGTCTCCAACGATAAGGCACCTCATTTCCTCCAGCACCCATATCTTTGCGCATATCCATTGGGGTATCTTCGTAATGGTCACGCATAAAGTCGGCTACATCTTTTACAGATAGCTTTTTTGGTGCTTTCATATATAAAGGCATCTTGTTTTGTAGGTTTTCGCCCATTGCAAAGTCGAGGTATTGGTCTACATCACACCCTGCTTGGTTAAAGGCGCTCCATACTCGTGCCTCACAAAAGCGTGCTCCACCAAAATCTATTGGTGCATATGCGTCACAAAAGCTGAAATCTTTATCTTTACCCTTGAAGTAACCCTGCTCTTTTGCAAAGCTTATAACATCGCTAGAGTAGATGCAGTTTTCTGGGTCATTTAGCGCAAAGGTGTTTATGCGTGCTTGGTTGGCGTGCGCAGATATATATCCGTCAGGTATACGTACTGCCACCCATACAGCGCCCTTGTTATCTTTCCCTTTGCCAATCATCTCCATGATCCATGCCTCTTTGGTGTCTGCAATCGAAAATGATTCACCGCTAGAGTTGTAACCATGCTCTTCAACAAGCTTACCCATAACAGCTATTGCTTCACGTGCAGTTTTTGCTCGTTCTAAAGTTATATATATCAAAGAGCCATAGTCGATAGTCCCGTCATTGTTTTTTAGCTCAGGGCGACCTCCAAAAGTTGTCTCTGTAATTATTAGCTGGTGCTCGTTCATATTACCCACCCTTTGATAGGTTTTTTCTACCTGAGGTATCTCGCCCAAGTATTTCTCCGTTTCCCACTCATAGACTTTTCTTACAGCCGATTTTTCGTATATCTGTGATGGGGAGTAGTACAACTCTCCATACACAATAGCACTATCTGCTGAGTACGAAACTAGCACCGATCCATCAGATGATGCGCCACGAGTTACGATAATATTAGTACATGCCAAAGAGGCTGGAGTGTTAATTGCTGCCGACACAAAAAGTGCTATGGCTAGTCTGATTTTAAATTTCATATTTTTTATTTTAAATTTTTATTTATATCTTTATATTATAATCTTATGGCTAAATGAGTTATATTGCATGGTATCAATATTATAAGCTCCAAAGTAATAATATGCTAATTATAATACTGTTAGCCTTAACCTTATGTTAAAAGACGATATAAAGATATTAAATTATGAGTATTAAACAAAATTTAGAGGCAATTATTTCTACTATACCCTCAAATTCAACACTTATTGCTGTGTCAAAACAGCAATCTATGCCATCTATATTAGAGGCATACGATAGTGGTATTCGCCTGTTTGGTGAAAATAAGATCGGAAGAGCGTCGTGTAGGGAAAGAGTGTTAAGATTAGTGTAGA
>CAMQVM010000266.1 GCA_947038135.1 uncultured Rikenellaceae bacterium | reverse complement strand
GATTTATTAATAAAAACCACACCTAAATAGTTGAACATAAGTATATTTAACGTTTTGCGAATCTCCCTAACCATAGGGTGATCAGCAAAATCACACAGCCACAAAAAATGCAACCTATTAATACTTTCCGCTTACCCCAATATATACCAAAGAGCCCTTAAAACTCAGCATTAGTCATATCGCCCGTTTCATTAAATGCATTATGAAACTCAAACGATTTTTTAAGATTATGTGAAGTGTGCGAAGAGACACAAGATGCAAGATACTCTCTCAACTTAGCTTTATACATAGGATGAACACAATTTTCAATGATCACTTCTGCTCTTTGACGAGGCGACTTACCTCTAAGGTCAGCAATACCCTGCTCTGTTACAATAATATTTACAGAGTGTTCAGAGTGGTCAAGGTGAGATACCATAGGCACAATAGCACTTATTTTACCACCTTTAGCAATTGAAGGGCAAGTAAATATCGATAAGTATGCGTTACGAGTAAAATCGCCCGATCCACCAATACCATTCATCATCTTTGTACCAAGCACATGAGTAGAGTTTATATTTCCATAGATATCAACCTCTAGAGCTGTATTTATAGTTATAAGTGCTAACCTACGCACCAACTCAGGACTATTTGAAATCTCGCTCGGACGAAGTACAATCTTCTCTTTGTAAAAATCAAGATCAGCATATACTTGCTTTAACACTTCATCACTAACAGTCAATGAGCAGCCACTAGCAAACTTGCAACGCCCCTCTTTCATCAGCCCAATAACAGAGTCTTGAATCACCTCAGTAAACATCTCAAATGCAGGAATCTCAGGATTATCACCTAGACACCCAAGTACAGCATTAGCTATATTACCAACACCCGATTGTATAGGTAGAAAAGTTGCAGGAATACGCCCCGCTCTCAACTCGTCTGCAAGGAAGTTAGATACATTTTCTCCAATTTTTTGTGTTGTTTCGTCAACTGGCGAAAATGGCTTCACTCCGTCTGGAATACAAGTTTCAACGATACCAACAATCTTTGATGGGTCTACTTTTAGTGTTGTTGATCCAATTCTATCACTAGCTGAATACACTGGCACCTCTTTACGACAAGGAGGATCACATGGCTGGTAAATATCATGCATTCCCTTCATCTCTTTAGGGTTGTAACTATTCAGCTCAATTATAATTTTATCAGCCAACTGACATACAGTAGGAGATATACCTACCCCCGTTGTTAAAGTTATTTCACCATCAGCAGTAACATCAACAGCCTCAATAATAGCAACATTAACATCACCAAGAAAACCATATCTAAGCTCTTGCGCAAGCTCTGAAAGGTGCTTATCAAAATACTCTACTTGATTTGCGTTAATAAACTTGCGTGACTCAGCACTCGACTGGTACGGAGTTCTAAACTGCACTGCATTGGCACGTGACAAGGCACCATCTACATAATCATTTGTAGATGCACCTGTAAAAATACCCACCTTAAAAGGCTTACCTGCTGCATGAAACTCCTGCGCACGGTCTGCAAGTGCTACTGTTACTGACTTAGGGCTACCTGCTGCGGTAAAACCACTTAATCCTAGGTTATCGCCATCGTTTATATGAGACGCAGCTTCTTGAGCTGAAATGATTTTAAAAGACATTTTGATATACTGTTTTAAATTATTTTTGCAAATATAGCACTCTTTTTAAAAAGAATCAAGCATATGTGATAAAATTTTTATACTTTTGCAAAGGTTCTAATTACAATAAGATAAATATTATGAAAATAACGATCGTAGGAACAGGATATGTTGGGTTAGTTACAGGCACTTGTTTTGCAGAAATGGGCACACAAGTAACTTGTATAGACGTAGATAGAGATAAGATAGAAAAGCTTAACAATGGCATCATGCCAATTTTTGAGCCTGGACTAGAGGAGCTAGTCAAAAAAAATGCTGAGCAGGGAAGATTATCTTTTTCTACCTCATTGAAGGATTGTCTTGAAGATAGTAACATATTTTTCTCAGCAGTTGGCACTCCCCCTGGTGCAGATGGATCTACCGATCTGCAATATGTTATAGATGTAGCCACCACAATAGGTCGCTATGCAACAGACTATTTTTTGCTGGTAACAAAAAGCACTGTACCTGTTGGTACTGCATCAATAGTACGTGGGCATATACAAAAAGAGCTAGATGCACGAAAGGTAGATATAAAGTTTGATATCGCTTCAAACCCTGAATTTTTAAAAGAGGGGGCAGCAATAAAAGATTTTATGTACCCCGATAGAGTTGTTGTAGGTGTAGACAGTGATAGGGCTAAGCAGCTTATGAAGAAGCTATATGAGCCATTTGTGCTTAATGGTTTTGCCATTATATTTATGGATATAGCATCGGCAGAGATGACTAAATATGCTGCAAACTGTATGCTAGCCACCCGCATAAGCTTTATGAATGAGATAGCCAACCTTTGCGAAAAAGTAGGTGCTGATATTGACATGATACGTAAGGGTATCGGCTCTGATCCACGTATAGGTAGTGAATTTTTGTATGCAGGTGTAGGATATGGCGGCTCGTGCTTCCCTAAAGATATCAAGTCGCTATATAATGTAGCACAGCAAAATGGATGTGATATGCACCTTATTAAAGCTGTTGAAGAGGTTAATAACAACCAAAAAAGAGTTTTATTCAATAAGCTGAGCAGCATTTTTGAAGGTGACCTGAAAGGTAAAACAGTAGCAATATGGGGTTTAGCCTTTAAGCCTGAGACCGATGATATACGTGAAGCACCTTCACTTGTGGTGATAGAGCGACTTCTTAAAAACGGAGCAAAAGTAAGAGGCTATGACCCAATTGCAATGTCGGAGTGTAAAAAGATAATTGGTGATAGCATTACCTACTGCAACAATATATATGAAACAGTGGAAGATGCAGATGCAATAGTTTTAATGACCGAATGGAAACAGTTTAGACTTCCATCATGGAGCATGATTCGTAAATCTATGCGTGGAAATATTATTGTAGACGGGCGCAACATCTACAATAAAGAGGAGCTAAAAGAGGAGGGTTTCAACTACTACTGCATCGGCAAGTAGTCGTTTTTGCATAAATAAAATAGTACTAAATATTTAAAATATAGATAATGAGCAAAACAATAATTATCACAGGTGCAAACGGACAACTAGGAAGCTGCCTTAAAGAGGTGGAGGAGAGCTACCCACA
>CAMQVM010000265.1 GCA_947038135.1 uncultured Rikenellaceae bacterium | reverse complement strand
GGCTCACTTCGGGAGCTGGCTAATTCACAAAACCGAGGTTTTGCGAATTAGCCTATATATTTAGTATATAAAACGTTTTGTTTAATATGCTTACATCTCTTCAAAATACGCTTTATAATGGCTGTGATGTCAATAACCCAAGCGATTTGATATATATGTTATCTATCTTATTAAAATAGTGATAAAACCCTGTATCTTCAACACCACTATTGCGAGAGATATAAGCCTTGATATATATCAAAGCTAGATGCTTATCATCATCAGTCAGCTTGACTTTAATACCACTACTAGCGGCAAAATCGATAAACTCGTTATATATATCCTCCTGCGAGCCATCAAGATACGCTGTTAGCTCATCAAGTGTAGTGAAAGCTAAAATCTCCTTACGGTTTCTATCAGTATATTTTAATGTATACCTAAACAGAGTGTTGTTGGTAAGTATCTCACGAATGCCTTTAGTCATAAGTGTAGTATCGGCAGGCACAAATATATCGGGCATGATACCACCTCCACCATAAACTATTTTACCTTTAGGTGTGATAAATCTAAGCGAGTCGGTGACATTAACACTATCTTTAGTAAGCAACCCATCTTTTTTGTATCTTTCATAGAAATCGATATAGTATTGCTCATACCCTTTTTCATACGAACGCTGAATAGAGCGCCCAGTAGGAGTGTGGTAGCGAGCTATTGTTATATTAAGTAGCGAGTTGTCGGTAAATGATATCTGCTGCTGCACAAGCCCCTTACCGAAAGAACGGCGACCAACAATAGTACCTCTATCATTGTCTTGTAGCGCACCTGCCACAATTTCACTCGAAGAGGCCGAGTTTTCGTCTATCATAACAACCAGCTCTTGCGACTGAAACCTACCTGTACCATCGCTGTATTGCTCAGATAACTTCGAGGTGCGCCCTTGAGTATATACTATCATTTTACCCTCTGGAAGAAACTCGTTTGCGATAAGTATAGCTTGGTATAGATGCCCACCACCATTTGCAGTAAGGTCAAATATAAGTTTTACCATACCCTCCTCTTTAAGCCTCTCAACAGCCTCAACAAACTCTGTATGCGTGTTTTTAGAGAATTGTAATAGCTTAATATAACCCACTGTTGGAGCTACCATATATGCAGTTTCAATGCTCTTTATAGGTATTTTATCTCTTATAACATCGAAGTTTAGCAGACTATCTACTCCACTTCTAGCAATTGACACCTTCACAACGCTACCTCTAGGACCTTTAAGGTTCTTTAAAATATGTTGCTGCCCTACCTTTTTACCTGCCACTAACGAGTCGTTTATATACATTAGACGGTCACCACCAAGCATACCCATCTTTTCAGCTGGTCCACCAGATATCACACTCTGTATTATGACTGTATCAGTAGCCATGTTAAACTGTATGCCAATACCCTCAAACTCACCATCAAGCCTTTCGCTAGACTCTGAGGCATCACTTGCAGGTATATAATCTGAGTGAGGGTCGAGCTTATGAAGTATCTTTTTAATATACTCCTCAGATAGAGTGTCTACATTGACAGAATCGACATAATGAGAGTCGATTATATTTAAAATATGCCCAAGTTTTGAGTTGGGTGCACCGCCAACAGAGGGCGTTGAACTACCGCCTAAATTGATGTTAGATGTATGTCTGCCAGTTAAAAAACTAACCACAATTGCAATAGCTACCACTGCGGGTAAAAAAATTATTGCTGTTTTATTATTTTTTCTCATAAATTATTTATATTTTCGCACTACACAACAAAGATAATTAAATTAATGCTTAAACCAAAAGTTTCAATTATAACAGTGGTCTATAATGCTAAAAAAGCACTTGAAAAGACCATCAATAACATTAAACAGTTAAGATACGAAAATATCGACTATATTATTGTGGACGGAGGTTCAACCGATGGTACAGTATCTGTTATTAAAGAGAACGAACAATATGTATCTCAATGGATTAGCGAGCCCGACAAAGGGCTTTATGATGCAATGAATAAGGGGCTAAATATGGTCACTGAGGGGTATGTATGGTTTATTAATGCTGGTGATTTCATCTATTCAAAAGATATTTTAAATAATATATTCGCAGGCTTTGAAAATTATGCAGATATCTACTATGGCGACACAATTATAGAGTCTGAAACTGGCGAAATTATGGGTCTAAGGGGTAAAAAACTACCAAGAAAACTCACTTTAAGCTCATATCATAGTGGAATGGTAGTTTGCCATCAATCTATAATTGTGCGTAGAGATATAGCCCCGTTATATAATTTGAATTATAAATATGCAGCAGATATAGATTGGGTGATGGACGTTACACGTCGTGCTGTTAGTATAACAAACACACGTTTTATTCTCTCTATATTTGTAGAGGGGGGGATATCATCGCTCAACCGAAAAGCTAGCTTAAAAGAGCGATTACAGATAATGATTAAATTTTATGGTAGGTTTAAAGCACTCTACTACCATATAATTATAGCAGCAAACATATTAAGACCAAAATACCGTAAAATCAAAAAACCATACTAATGAAAAAGATACTTTGCACTACACTGTTTTCGCTTCTTGCAATTATTGGCTATGCCGAGGAGTTTGAAAAATATTTTATGCCAAAAACCCTCCGCCTAGACTACATACACGCTGGCAACCACAACCAAGAGAGCTACTATTTTCAATCTCTAAAAGAGGAGCCATACTTTGCAGGTAGTCGTAAAAGCCTTATAGATACCAATAACTTAGGTATGCAGTATTTAAAAGTATATGATAAAAAGAGTAATAAGCTAATCTACTCACGTGGATTTTGTGTGCTTTTTACTGAGTGGGCAGGCACACCTGAGGCTGAGAGCGTCTCAAAGGCATATCCTGAATCGGTAGTGATGCCTTTTCCTAAGTCGGCAGTACGTGTAGAGATCCATGCACGCAATAAGATGGGTAAATTTATCAAGAAGTTTGAGCATGATGTTGACCCAGCATCTACCTATATAGAAAGGCGGATAAACTCACTTCCACAGTTTGAAGTGCGATATAGTGGAACACCTGAATCAATGGTTGACATAGTGTTTATTCCAGAGGGATATAGCGCCAATGAATATGAAAAGTTTAAAGCCGACTGTATCAATTTTGAGAAAGAGATGTTTGTATTTTCACCCTTAAAAGAGAACGCTAATAAGTTTAATATAAGGGGAGTCTGGGCACCATC
>CAMQVM010000264.1 GCA_947038135.1 uncultured Rikenellaceae bacterium | reverse complement strand
AACACTTTTCAGGGTAATATGGTGTTTCTGTAAAGATACAAAATAATAATGTAAACTCCTAATATATAGATGATTAAATGCAAATAACACTGTTTTTTTTGATTAGATAAAGATAGGCTATAATACACTTGTTATCAGTGTATTATAGCCTATTAATGGTGAATTATTGTATTATGCGAATCTCCCTTTTTAGGGGTCTGAGCCTATATCTCTACTAAACTATGCTTTATGGCAAAAACTACAAGGTTGGCAGTGTTACGGCACCCTGTTTTTAACAATATATTGGCTCGGTGCTTATCAACAGTACGTTTAGAGATAAATAGCTTGTCTGCAATCTCTTGGTTGCAAAGCCCTCGGCAAACCTCAAGTAGAATCTCTAGCTCGCGTGTTGAGAGTATCTCTTCGCCATTTACCTTAGGTACTATATCTGACGGGCGTAAGTTATTGAGTAGGTTGCCAAGTAACTCCTCTGAAAAATAAGTCTGCCCACCAATAACGCTATCTAGTGCACTGAATACAACGTTAATATCTGAGTTTTTAAGTAAAAAACCCTTTACCCCAAGCGATACCATTTTAAAATAGTAATCCTCCTCACCATACATCGAAAGTGTAATTATAGGTAGGGTAGGGTACTGCTGCATTAATATCTCTGCCGCCTCTATGCCATTCATTCGTGGCATAGCTATGTCAAGAAGCACTACATCGGCTGTTAGTCCATTATTCAACAGCTCTAAAAGTTCTATGCCATCACCAGCCTCTCCTACAACATTATATCTGCTATGGTTGTTTATTAGCATCTTTAAACCACCTCTGAAAAGTGCGTGGTCATCAACTAGTATAACTGAAAATTTATCTTCTATCATTATTTTATTTTTATTAATATCTTAATTATTGTACCTTCTCCGAGGGCACTTTTAATATCTATATCACCTTTAAGTGATGATATACGTGATGTTATATTTGAGAGTCCCATGCCTGCATTGTCATTTTCATCTAGTTTGTCGGGGTTAAATCCTACACCGTTGTCACTTACTAAAAGCTCTATATCATCGCCATGTCGTTTTATGTTTACTGTTATTTTTGTAGCCTGCGAATATTTTAAAGCGTTGTTGAGTAGCTCACACACCACACGATACATTATTGCTTCGATATCGTCATCGTATCTGCTATCTTTTATGTTAGTGTTAAATTTAAGCTTCATTTGTGATGGAAGTACCAACTTATTTATGAAAGTATTTACAGCACGTGCAACCCCAAAGTTATTTAATATATGTGGGCTAAGGTTATTAGAGGTCTCTTTGAGCGACTTTATAGCCTCATTAATAACAAAGTCGGCATTGTTAAGTATCTCCTTTTGCGAGGCGGTAGACTCAAGCGATGTTAGCGCCGATATAGATAGCTTTGCAGATGATAGAAGAGGACCAAGGTTGTCGTGAAGGTCTTTCGAAAACCGCCTCCGCTCCTTCTCTTCAGTTGTTATTATAGCATTTAATACCCTCTTTTCGTAGATGCGTCGTTTGTGCTCCATAAACCATGTGTAAGTTAACAGCTTATTGACAACTAACAGCGCTGCCACAAAAAACAGAGAGGTGAATATCATAATCCATACACGTGCCTCGTATGATATATATACTTTTGTGCTGCCAAAGTTATTTGCTAGCTCTAGCATCAGCTGAAAAAGCATGAGAATATAGGCTATGCAAAACAGAATCCATGCAGACCTAAATTTTGTTATACGCATCAGCCGTAGTGATATAACTAGCACTACAAGGTGTAGTAAAATAGTGAGTAAAAGAATTATATTTAACGCCATCATAGTCTTAGATAGAAATTTATATAAGTAATAAAATGCAAATTTATAAATTTTATTACAATTATTACAATTTAAATGTATATATTTACGTATTGTAATGGAAATATATAAATAGATTACATCAAAAATAGATACATTAATAAACCACAATAAGATATGGATATTAAAATTTTATGGGTAGATGATGAGGTGGAGCTGTTGAAGCCACACATCTTGTTTCTTCAAAACAAAGGTTATACTATTGAGACCTGCAATAACGGGTATGATGCTATTGAGGCTCTTACAGATGATCATTTCGACCTAGTTATACTCGATGAGATGATGCCTGGTATGACAGGGTTAGAGACTCTTCCTAAGATTAAAGAGATAGCGCCTACTACTCCTGTGGTGATGGTTACAAAGAGCGAAGAGGAGGATATTATGAATAAGGCGATTGGCTCAAAAATAGCCGATTATCTTATTAAGCCTATAAATCCTAATCAGGTGTTATTGTCTATAAAAAAGAATGTTCTCGGCAAGCGTCTTGTTAGCGAGCAGAGCACTTCAGACTACCGTAATGAGTTTGGTAAAATTACGCAGCTGCTTAACGATGCTCGTAAATTTGAGGACTGGGTAGATATTTACAGAAAGATAGTTGGCTGGGAGGTGGAGCTTGGCGATTCGTTAGACCCTGGTATTCGTGAGGTGTTGTCGTTTCAGAAAAATGAGGCTAACAGTCAGTTTACAAAGTTTATTAAAAATAACTACGAAGATTGGTATAAAGATAAAGTGCTTAACAAACCGATTCTTTCGCATACACTTATGCGCAATAAGGTCTTTCCTCTGCTTGAAAAGAGTAAAAAAGTAACTTTTCTACTAATCGATAACTTTCGATATGATCAGTGGTGCACTATACGACCACTTACGCAGGGGTTGTTTGATCTTGTATCTGAAGATTTTTATTGTAGTATACTACCTACCGCTACGCAGTATGCACGAAATGCGATATTTGCAGGGCTTACACCATTAGCAATTGAGAAGATTATGCCATCTTTATGGCTTAATGATAATCAGGAGGGGGGCAAAAATATGTATGAAGAGGATTTCTTCAAGCGTCAGATGCAATCTTTAGGGATGAATCATAAATACTCTTTTGATAAATTGGTAAGACCTGAGGCAGGACGTAAACTTCTTGAAAACATAAGTAAAGTATATGATGCTGATATATCTATTATCATATATAACTTTCTTGATATATTGTCGCACGCCCGCACTGATACCGAAATTATCCGTGAGTTAGCAGACGATGAAGCAGCCTTTAGGTCACTTACAAAGTCGTGGTTTGAGCACTCAGAGCTGTGGCAGATGATAAAGCAGCTACGTGATAAAGGTCACACTGTTGTGATAACCTCCGATCATGG
>CAMQVM010000263.1 GCA_947038135.1 uncultured Rikenellaceae bacterium | reverse complement strand
CAAAAATTTTTATCATACAAGTTTATTATTTACCTTTGCGAATATAATAAAAAAATAAGACATTGACAACTAGAAAAAAAAATAAATATCCTCAAATCGAAGGATTAGAGATAATTGATATTGCTGCAGAGGGCAAATCATTAGGTAAATTTGATGATCAGGTGGTGTTTGTACCGTACACTGTTCCTGGTGATATCGTTGATATTCAGATTAATAACAAGCGACGACGCTTTATGGAGGGTTACGTAATAAACTACGTAAAGTACTCCGATTTAAGAGTTGAACCTTTTTGCGATTACTATGGAAATTGTGGTGGTTGTAAGTGGCAAAACCTCCCTTATGAGCTACAATTACAGTATAAACAGAAGCAAGTTTTCGACCAATTATCACGTATTGGTAAGATGGAAATGCCCGAAATCAGCCCAATTATTGGCTCTGTAAAGACAAGTTTTTATAGAAATAAACTAGATTTTGGATTTTCGCCAAAAAGATGGGCTACACACGAAGAAATTGCCTCAGGAGACCCGATAGAAAACAATGGAGCTTTAGGGTTTCATGTAAGTGGTGCATTTGATAAAATCCTCGATATAAATATGTGCCACCTACAAGGAGGACCATCAAATGAGATACGAAACGAGATACGACGTTACACTGTTGAAAACAACTACACCTACTACGACCCACGCAGCCATGAGGGTTATATGCGTAACATTGTGGTGCGCACCTCGTCGACTGGTGATGTTATGGTGATTGTTATATTTGGTTACGAAGATGTAGAGATGAGAACAGCCCTGCTAGATAACCTTAAAGAGAAATTTCCTGCTATAACCTCGCTTATATATATGATAAACGAGAAGCTTAATGATAGCTACTCAGACCAAGAAGCTATACTTTACAGTGGAGTAGATTATATCATGGAGAGCATGGAGGGGTTGCAGTTTAAAGTAGGTCCTAAATCGTTCTATCAAACAAACTCTGAGGGTGCGTATGAGCTTTACAAAATCACTCGTGCTGCTGCAAACCCACAAAAAGAAGATATAGTATATGACCTATATACGGGTACAGGTACTATTGCCAACTTTATAGCTCGAGGTTGTAAAAAGGTTGTGGGTATAGAGTATGTTCCTGAAGCAATAGAGGATGCAAAGGTTAACTCACAGCTCAACTCAATAGATAACACTGTTTTTTATGCTGGAGATATGAAGAAGGTGCTTAACCGCCGATTCATTGAGGAGAATGGACAGCCTGACATTATTATACTCGATCCTCCACGTGCTGGAGTAGATGTAGATGTGATAGATACTATACTTAATGCTGCACCTCCAAAGATAGTATATGTAAGCTGCAACCCTGCCACACAAGCTCGTGATTTAGCACTACTTGATGCTATGTATAAAATTGAGATGATACAACCAGTAGATATGTTTCCTCAGACTCACCATGTAGAAAATGTAGTATCGCTTGTTAAGAGATAGTTATAATGGAGGAGTTTAAAACTATCGTAACAGATGATGGCTCGCTGACACTGTTACACCCGATTTTGAAAGATAGTTACCACTCTTTGCAGGGTGCTATGCTTGAGGCTATGCACGTATATATAAAGGCTGGGTTTGAGGGGGTTTGTTTGAGTTTGGGATTAGGCTTAGGTTTGAAGCCTCACAGGTGTATCTCGGTGCTTGAAATGGGGTTTGGCACTGGTTTAAATGCGCTTCTTACGCTTAACAAGGCTCTTCAAGATGGGGTTAAGGTAAATTATTGCACAATTGAGCTCTACCCAATAGATATGAAGGTGGTAGAGCTGTTGTGTTATGCAAGAAACATCGCATTGTACAACAGCTATAACACTGAGCATGAGCTACTCCTACACAATGCCTTTATAGCAATGCACAACGCCCCTTGGGGTGAAGCTGTAGAGATACTACCCTGCTTCACTTTAACAAAAATAAGAGCTGACATTAACGATGTAGTACTCCACGCTAACCACTACGATGTGGTGTATTGGGATGCTTTTTCATTCGATACACAACCACACCTTTGGAGCAACGATATATTTAGCAAGATACATAAAGCCATAAAACCAACAGCTATACTCACCACCTACTCTGCTAAGGGTGAGGTTAAGAGGGCTCTACGTGAGTCGGGGTTTACTGTTAAGCGTGCAAAGGGGTTTGGTACAAAACACCATATGCTTATTGCTACATGGTGATATATATTTATGAGTTACAAAGTAATAATATCGCTGAAACTACGTTTACAAAAGTAGATGTTATATACTATACATATCAACTCTTAAACCTGAGTTAGGGTTTAACAGACTCTACACTCAACAAAACTAATATTATGATAGACGAAGTTTTCAAGCACAACAAAGATTTTGTAGAATCAGGGGCATATAAAGCCTATGTAACGGATAAATTCCCTGATATGAAAGTTGCTATCCTTACCTGCATGGATGCACGATTAATAGAGCTTCTTCCGTCGGCTATTGGTTTTAAAAATGGAGATGTTAAGATTATTAAAAATGCAGGGGGTATAATTTCACACCCTTATGGTAGTGTTATTCGGAGTATCCTTGTTGCGATATATCAGCTTGGGGTGAATACTATATGGGTTATAGGTCATAGCGACTGCGGCATGAACCACCTAGAGGCTACAACGCTTCTTGACAGTATGCGAAAACATGGAATATCGCAAGATCTTCTTGACGATATAGCTGTTAATGAAAAGATTGATTATGATAGCTGGCTTGGTGGGTTTCCTTGTGTTCATGATGCGGTGAAGTGTAGCATGAGTACAATAAAAAATCACCCTTTGATACATAAAGATATTACTGTTGAGGGAATGATTGTTAATCCTAAAACTGGTGAGCTTACTCGTGTGTTGTAGGCGTTAATAGGTTAATGCTTATGGTATTATTACTTAGTCTTAATATGCAGGGTTAGAGAAACATAGTTTCTCATAAAAAGTTTTTATGTTCCCTTTTTAAAGGGAGGAGTCTTAGCCTCCATGCTGCTCTTTATCTATTACTGCTCTTTACATCTGAGAGTTCTTTGATAATTTTTAGTGATTTGGCACTTGTATATTACTCAGCACACACATATTTAAAGCCTATATTTGCATAGCGAAAGTGAACTGTGCCGATGGTGCAAATTAACTTTTTGACTTAGGTGAAAATATCTCATTTGTCACTTTTCTTTGAACTGCAATAAAGAGGCCATGATATTTGAAATTACT
>CAMQVM010000262.1 GCA_947038135.1 uncultured Rikenellaceae bacterium | reverse complement strand
TATCTCCATCATGGTATGGGGCAGGCTGGAGCGTAGGTTATGGCTCTCCTTCATGGTACTACTCTCCATGGAACTCTCCGTGGTATTCATCTTGGAGCTCACCATGGTATTCATCTTGGGGATATGGTGGTTACCCATCTTGGGGATACGGAGGATATCCATCTTGGGGATATGGCGGATATCCATCTTGGGGTAGCGGTTGGCATCCATCTTGGGGTCAAGGACACCCTTGGTACTCTAACAACAACTATTATGGGAACTACTCAAAGTACAATCGCACCAACAGCGTAAGAAGCTCAGGTAGATATGGAACAATGGGAAGTAGCTCACGACGTAGCAGTGCAAACTCTGCACGAAATAACAGCTCATCACGAAATAGTAGCTCTGTACGAAATAGTAGCTACGGCTCAAGACGACCTGGAAGCTATAATGATGGAGGTGGCAGAGTGTCGATACTTGATAGGGATAATAACAACAAGCGCCCTTCAAGTGGTGTAAACAGTGGGTCAAACAACAATAGCAACAGTAGCTCTGGAAGCAGATATGTCAACCCTGTAAGAGGAAACGGATCGACAACAAAAGATTCAAACTACACACGACCTACTAATAACAATAGTAGCTCGTCACGAAATAACTCTTCATACAGAAACAGCAGCAGTAGTAGCAGAAACAGTAGCAGTATGAGTAGTGGAAGTTCATCACGTAGCAGCGGCAGTTCATCACGCAGCAGTGGTAGCTCATCACGTAGCAGTGGTAGTAGTGGATCATCACGTAGCAGTGGTGGAGGACGACGATAAATATAGTGTTCATAATATGTAAAGGTGGTTAAAATAGCAGTTTCAAGTTGTTAGAACCACCAAATACATAAAGATATAATAGATTATGAGAGCAAAATCAATATTAACAGCTGCGGTAATAACGCTTCTGGGAGGTCAAGCAGCACTTGCACAAGACCCCATAGATATTTTCAGAATATCGCAAAATTCATACTCATTTTCAACTGCTCGAAGTGCAGCAATGGGAGGTGCATTTACATCACTTGGAGCAGACGGAGCATCGTCGAGTATAAATCCTGCAGGTATAGGTATGTACCGCACAACTGACATAGGTATCACAGGCTCAGTCTTAAAAAACAGTATAAACTCAAGCACGATAGGTAATAATGGACCTTACAGCACTAGTGCACAAACAATTAATGGGGCGCTTAACAACCTAACAGCTATGTTTAACATCAATAGTGCTAAGGGTGATGTTTTACGTGGTGTGACATTGGGTTATACATATAATAGCCTTAATAACCTAGATTCAAAGCAGTATACATCAAGTAATTATCAGAGTAAATCACTACTCGATGTGCTTGCTGGTGACTTAGGAAACATAAACAACCAGAGTATTACAAGCAGCAAGGATGACCCATTACAGGTATATCGCAACCAATCAACAGGATTATGGGGAGGTATGTTAGCATACAATACTGGTTTGTTGTTCTACTCACCTGACACTGATCGATACACACTTGGATCAACCTTGGGTGTAGGTGATGAAACCTACACTGATCTAAACATTACAACTATTGGAGATAAAGCTGAGAGCAATTTTTCAGTAGGTTTTAATATATTAGATAGAGTATATATAGGTACAACCCTCGGTTATCAATCTTACAATTATAGCTCATCAAGATCACACTTAGAGTTTGCTAACCTTGACAGTAACAGCGGCGACTTAGACAATTTTGAGTATATCGAAACTCTAAATATTGCAGGTGAAGGGTTTAGTTTTAAAATAGGTGCTACAATTGAGGTTTTCGACGGGTTTAATGTAGCTATTGCATACCATGCTCCTACATTATATAATATTCGTGAGGAGTATTTCGCTGATATGTATTCACAATTCACCACTTTAACAGACAACTCTTTCGATGCATATACACCATATAACGTAGGAAGCTATGAGGTATCTACTGCCCCAACCCTACTTGTAGGAGCATCTTACATTATTGGTAAAAGAGCAATTATTAGTTTCGACTACGATAGAGTGTACTATGATAAGATGAAGATAAGAAGCGGTGAATTTGGTAGCAGTGTAACCAATGATATTAATAATAACATAACATCAAGTTATAAGAGTGCCAACAATTTCAGAGTTGGTGCCGAGGTGAGAGTTGGTGGCAATGGCTACCTTCGTGCTGGATATGCTCACTATGGTAATGCCGAAAAGGATATTGAAGATATCTACAACTCATCTTCAAATATAAGTGCTGGTATAGGTCTTAAGTTCAACCTTTTTTATGCCGATTTTACCTATGTGAATATGCGCTCTAAGACTCCATCGTCGCACTTTTTCTATGCAGACTATGGCGACAACTATACTCTTAGAAGTGATGACACATTTACAACCGAAAGCATTCGCAATGATTTTATATTCACAATGGGTGTTAAGTTTTAACTATTTATGCGCTGGAAACCTTTTTACCGAGAGATAATTACAGTGTAATAAAAAAGATAGTCGATTTTTTAGAAAATCTCAATAATAGTAAGTATATTTGCATAATAATAATCCTAATAGAGGTAACTTTACCTATATTAGGATTATTATATATTAATATTTTAGAAGTCAATATAGATGGAAAAATTTGTAGTATCAGCAAGAAAATATCGCCCTATAACCTTTGAATCAGTTGTCGGGCAGCAACATATTACCTCAACTCTACGCAATGCCATATCTACAAATCAGGTAGCACACGCCTATTTGTTTTGTGGTCCTAGGGGTGTAGGAAAAACAACGTGTGCACGAATACTTTCAAAATCACTCAACTGTCTAAACCCTCAACCAGGTGCTGAGGCGTGTGGTGAGTGTGAGTCGTGCAGTGCATTTAACGAAAATCGCTCGTTTAACATACATGAATTAGATGCAGCATCTAACAACTCGGTTGACTATATCCGCTCACTTAACGATCAGGTGCGTACTCCTCCACATATTGGTAAATATAGCATTTATATAATTGATGAGGCACACATGCTCTCGACTGCTGCATTCAATGCATTTCTTAAAACTCTTGAAGAGCCACCTGCACACGCTATATTTATTCTTGCAACAACCGAAAAACATAAAATACTACCAACTATACTTTCACGCTGTCAAATATATGACTTTAAACGCATAAAAGTAGAGGATATGGTTAACTTTTTAGGACATATATCTTCAAAAGAGGGGGTGACATTTGATGATGAATCACTA
>CAMQVM010000261.1 GCA_947038135.1 uncultured Rikenellaceae bacterium | reverse complement strand
CTTGGTGGCTCCCTTCGGGAGCTGGCTGATTCACAAAAACCAAGGTTTTGCGAATCAGCCTAATTAATCACAACCTCCTTAACATTTGCATTACTCTGCTACTACATTGTTACTGCTGCTTTATTGCATCTAAACCAGGAAGAGTTCCCTTCTCCATATACTCTAGCAGCGCCCCTCCTCCAGTAGAGTTATAACTTACCTTATCTGCAAGTTTAAATTTATTGATACACGCCACAGAGTCACCACCACCAATCAGCGAATAAGCTCCATTTTGGGTTGCCTCTACTATCGCATCAGCAATAGCCCTAGAGCCTACTGCATAGTTATCCATTTCAAAAACTCCCACAGGTCCATTCCACAAAATCGTTTTACAGCTCTTTATCATCTCTACAAACTCCTCGCACGAGTTAGGTCCTATATCTACACCTTCCCAACCATTAGGGATATCATTTGAAGGACATATTTTACTTGGTGTATCGTTTTTAAACTCTGCAATACACACTGCGTCAGATGCAAACCCAAGCTTTACACCTAGTTGCTCTGCATGGCTTATAAACTTCGGCACTACATCAAGATAGTCTCGCTCACACATCGAGCTGCCTATATTACCACCTAATGCAGCCTGAATTGTATAGGTCATACCACCAGCTGCAATCAACATATCTACTTTCGATAAAAGCTTCTCTATAACTGTTATTTTAGTAGACACCTTAGCACCTCCGAGTATAGCTATAAATGGACGCTCAGGCTGGCTTAATATCTTATCAATAGCTTGTAACTCATCAATCATTACATAGCCAAACATTTTATCATTCGGAAAAAACTTAGCTATAATAGTAGTAGATGCGTGCGCACGATGGGCTGTCCCAAAGGCATCATTTATATAACAATCGGCTAATGAAGCCAGCTCCTTAGCAAAATTTTCATCTCCAGCAGCCTCTTCTTTGTGAAAACGTAGATTTTCTAACAAAAGAACCTCGCCGATCTTTAAACTTGCAGCTTTTTGTTTTGCCTGCTCACCAACACAATCATCAGTGATATCTACTTTCATGCCTAAGTCCTCCTCAAGACAACTTTTTATATGGCGCAGTGAAAATTTGTCTTCATTGTTTTTAGGTCGCCCTAAATGCGACATTAGAATAACAGAACCTCCGCCATCTAACACTCTTTTAATTGTTGGTACAGATGCACGAACACGTGTATCATCCGTAACTTTATGGTCTAAATCTAGTGGTATATTGAAGTCAACACGAATTATCGCTCGCTTCCCTGAAAAATCATAGGTTTCAATTGATTGCATTGTAATATATTGTTAAATATTAATAAATTAACTGTCTTAATTACAAATATAACACTTTTAGTTTTAATTTAAAAGTTTTTTTTGATTATTTTACACTTATTATTAATTTTCGACGTATATTTGATCTAAACAAGGTTATTTAAAACCTACTGAAAATATACAATTATTGATATTTATATCAAAGTACCCATTAAATCAAACTGCCTTAAGACTTACTGTCAACCTATTGCGTTAAATTGATGCCTTTACTTAATCATAACACAAACTCAAATAACTGCTAAATTATACAATTAACAGAGTATCAAAAATTTAATAGTATAAGAATCTAACAACAATAATAGGAAATGACCATTTTAATGACTATATTTACAAAATTAGTTATTAACACTTAGTAGCTAACTGAAAAATTTAATATGGATAATTTCAAAGCGTATAATTTATATAATTACAAAAATATCGCTGAGGTTGCATCTCTCTCTAATGAGATGATAGAGGCTATTGAGGTAGTAGGACGTGTTCTACCATTTAAAACTAATAGCTATGTTATTGAGAACCTAATCGACTGGAGCAATATTCCTAACGACCCAATGTTCACCCTTACCTTTCCACGCAAAGAGATGCTAGCTGCATCAGACTACAATAAAATAAAGTCGCTGCTAGACTCACAAGCTTCAAAATCAGAGATTGATAATGCAGTAAAAGAGATACGGTTAACACTAAACCCTAACCCCGCAGGGCAGGCATATAACATACCAATATTTAATGGTCAAAAATTAGATGGTGTGCAGCATAAATATAGAGAAACAGTACTCTTTTTTCCACCTCAAGGACAAGGTTGTCACGCATACTGCACCTTTTGTTTTAGATGGCCACAGTTTGCCAAGCTTGACGACTTACGTTTTGAGATGAAACGTACAGAACTGCTGTATGACTACCTAGAGAGCCAACCACTCGTAACCGACCTATTAATAACAGGTGGCGACCCGCTAATAATGCCTACAAAGCAACTAATAGCCTATATAGAGCCACTATTAACCGACAAATTCAACCATATAAGAACTATTCGCATAGGCACAAGGGCGCTAACATATCACCCCTACCGCTTTACCGATGAGAAAGATAGTGAGGAGCTTATGCAGCTCTTCAGAAGAGTCGTAGAGTCGGGGCGTAACTTAGCCATACAGGTGCAAATAAACCACCCAGTGGAGTTATCTACACCACAGGCAGAGCGAGCAATAAAGGCTATACTTGCCACAGGGGCACAAATACGAAGCCAATCGCCTCTTCTTAACCACATTAATGCTGATGCAACAATCTGGACTGCAATGTGGCGACGACAAGCAGATTTAGGCATTATACCTTACTATATGTTTGTAGTTAGAGATACTGGCTCGAAAAGCTTCTTTGAAGTACCTTTAGAGAAAGGGGCTAATATATATAGAGATGCATACTCTAGCATAAGTGGAATATGCCGCACAGTACGTGGACCAAGCATGAGCAGCGACCCTGGCAAGATTGAAATTGTAGGTATAACTGAAGTGGCAGGCAAAAAGGCATTTGTGCTACGGTTTTTACAGGGACGTAACCCCGACTGGGTAGGTAGACCTTTTTTTGCAAAGTACGACCCAAAGGCTACATGGCTCGATGATTTACGCCCACTTGAAGGAGAAGATAAATTCTTTTTCGAACAGGATGATGAGTTGTAGCTATTAGGCTAAAAAAGGTGGTATCTTAAATGAATTTAAGATACCACCTTTTTTAGCCTAATACAAGAACGTTACAAAACTAAGAAAATTACAAGTATAAGAAGACTACCTATAAATCAATAAACCACAAAGAACTGAGAATTAGTATATCAGAAACCCCGTTTAGTATATGAATAAATCCCCCATAAATAGGCTGATTCACAAAACCAAGGTTTTGCGAATCAGCCAGCTCCCGAAGGGAGCCACCAAGCGCCTA
>CAMQVM010000260.1 GCA_947038135.1 uncultured Rikenellaceae bacterium | reverse complement strand
GCTTGTTGCAGGTGCGTTTTTCATAGAGTTGAACTTAAATGATAAAGTTACCATAAAATGTCGTTGTAGTACATTTGTTATGTTGTCTGTAACAAACTGCTCTCCTACCGAGCGCATTATACTTTGACTCTGATTTAGAAGGTCGAAGCCACTTATGCGAACCTCTGCATTTTTATCCATAAACTTATATCCTAACCCTGCATTTAGCAAGTGAAACGTGTCGTTGCTTGGTTGTGTGCTTGTGCCATTGTCGAAATAGTGGTTGTAGTTAAGTGAATAGTTTGTGTTGAATACAAAGTTTTTTAAGAATATCCAGTTGAACGATGCTGTAACCTTTTCGGTTAAATACTTACTAGTTGAATTGATGGAGCTGGAGTTGTTTGCTGCGGTGTATGATAGCATATTTGAGATTGAAAAGTCTATATTTTCAGATATATTGCTATGAATCGAAAATCTAGTGTTGAAGTAGTTATTATCTGTATGCTGTGTTACTCCATTGTAGATGCTTGGAGTGCGGCTAAATCGGTACATTGCACCTACATTCATCTTGCTGCTGATGAAATTAAGAGGAAATGAGTAGTTTATAACATTGAAGATACTTAGCTTGTTGTCGAGGTTAACAGTAGATGATAGCTGTGAGCCCGCCTGCACTGGTACACCATTTACTAGGGTGTCTGATTGAATCTTTGTTATGCTGTTGGCAAAGCTGTTTAGCTCTTGCCTGATAGATGCATAGTAACCAAAGTTTGTAGACTTCTCTACATTGGTGCTATAATATTTAGCTGTTAGGCTATTTGAAAAGCTCTGTTCTAAATATGGGTTACCCTTGCTTACCATTAAAGGGTTGCTGTTGTCTACAACGTCTTGAAGCTGCCCTAATGATGGAAGGCTTGGCTGTCCTTTGTATGAAAGCGATACACGGCTGCTCTTGTTGAAGTAGTAGTCGTAGCCTGCATCTATCTTTACGCTATTAAATGAGTAGTCGTATGATTTCCCCTCAGGAAAAGTGAGGTTATTTTGTAGTGCAGCATGCTGGTAGTTTACACCCATGTTGAATTTATACTTGTCTTTTGCAAATGCCGAATATCTTATACCTCCTATGTTTGTTAGGTAGTCTCGGTTGAATACATTAGATAGGTTTTCATATATATCGGTATACTGCTCTGTTATCGGGTCAAATAGATACACCATATTGTCTGAGTCGCTCCAGTCGTAGCTTACCTCATATTCTAATCCTATGCTCTTCTCTTGGTCGATTTTGTAGTTGTAGTTTAAGTACCCTGTGGTTGTGTTGTTGCCTGTGTATATCTCACGGTTTTGATTGATTAATGAGTCTACTAAATCATCTAGGTCTGGGCTGTATTGTGCACTGTTGCCTATAAGAATTTGGTCTGAGTCGCTCTCTGAAAATCGTACGGTGCTACCAATGGCTATCGAACTTTTATCGCCTATGTGCTTCATCCACTCGAGTGTACCACCTACATTATATGAGTCAGCACTGTTTTTTGTGTCTGTGTTTGATTTGTTTGTTATAAAACTGCCATTGTTTCTCTCGGTGCTGTTTGTAATGTTTGAACTGCTGTTGTTGATAGAGGCAAATGGCTCAAATACAATCATGTTTGTGCCAAAGTTGCTCTTTAGGTCAAGGCTGAAAGAGTGTGAGTCGGAGTTTGAATAGTTGCTGCTGGTTATGTTGTATATCTCATCGTTGAAAAGGCTTTGTTGTAGCTTCTCAGAT
Organism: uncultured Rikenellaceae bacterium; assembly: GCA_947038135.1. Classification (GTDB taxonomy): domain Bacteria; phylum Bacteroidota; class Bacteroidia; order Bacteroidales; family Rikenellaceae; genus CAMQVM01. The sequence continues at coordinate 1,530 of CAMQVM010000260.1, read as the reverse complement.
AGTACATCGCTGCTCTTTTTATTAAATATATAGCTTGTTCCTAGCTCTGTTATATCGTCGTTTTCACCCTTAAACTCACCACTGTAGTTTAGCTTTAAACCTAGGCTCTCTTCTATTCCGGTTATTCCGTGTCGTCCATAAAATTTGCTCCCTGAAAGTGTTGATTGGTTGATATTGTTAGCCCCAAATCCAATGCTGAAACGGTTGTCTCCTTCAAATATGTTAACATTTGCTTTAGTGCTATATCGATTGTTAGAGCCATATCCAGCGATGAAATCACCCATTTTCATGTTTTTACTCTTTGCCTTTGTTACTATGTTTATAGTGCTTATCCGCTTGCCATCGTCGGTGCCTGTAAAGCTGCTCTTTTCGCTCTTTTCGTCAAATAGCTGTATGCTCTCAATTGCATCGGCTGGAAGAGCATTTAGGGCTGCCATAGGGTCGTTTTTGAAGAAACTTTTTCCATCTACATATACCCTTGAAATGCTCTCGCCTTGTGCTGTAACCTTTCCGTCTTCAACTTCAAAGCCTGGCATCTTTGCTATCAAATCTTCTGCTGTAGCATCTGGGTTGGTTTTGAACGCCCCAGAGTTGAATTGTGTAGTGTCGCCCTTAATTATAGCTGTTGCCGCACTGCCTACAACCTTTATCTCATCTAATACAAGATTGTCTGTTGCTAAGATTATGTCTTTTTTTAGACGTCCGTTTCTCTCTTTTACAATGTAGCTTACCTCACTTTTTTCATAACCCATGAAAGTGGTTACTAATACTATGCTTTTGGCATCTTTAGGAACTGAAATTTTAAACTCGCCTTCTAGATTGGAGATTGCTCCATTTGTTGTTCCTTTGATTATTATTGTAGCTCCCGTTATTGGAGAGGTACTTCGTTTGTCAATAACTCTCCCTGATACCGTGGTGGTGTTTTCGGGAGTGTTTTGCGCTGATGACGCAGTAGTGTTGAAAAGTGATAGTATAACCACTAAAAGGGTTGTCTTTAAATTTAACTTATTCATTCTGTATTTTTAATTATTAATTATAGTGCAAAAGTATAGTAAATGGGGTGTTTCATGAAATAATATAGACCAAAAGAGAGTAGTTATAGACCAAAATAGATTTTTGTTGGTTGTGGTTGGTCTGAATAATCTAAATTTATTGTTTCTGTTAAACAATCGTAAGCATCCCATATAGGCAGTCTTGTTTTTTTAAAATATGATTCAAGTTGCTGCAACTAAGCATACAGGATATTAAAACCCCACAATGATTGAAAACAACATTTCAATCATTGTGGGGTTTTAATAAGATTTTGATGTGTATTATCAATTTTTGAAATTCTTTGGCATAAGTTTCATCAACTCAACCTCTGTCATATCATCATTTATCAAAGGAAGTACTTTGTTAAACCATTCTAAAGGATCTATCCCTGACTCCTTACAGCTAGCAATAAAAGTATAATAAATACAATTAGCCTCAGCTCTTCTATCATTTCCCGCAAACAGATAATTCTTTCGCCCAATTGCAATGGGACGAATA
>CAMQVM010000259.1 GCA_947038135.1 uncultured Rikenellaceae bacterium | reverse complement strand
AACAATTGTTACAAGTTGTAAATTGCCTACTAAAGCCGATAATTACGCTGTTCAGATTAATGCTTTTAAAGTTGCTGATCGTAATGTAGGGTCAAAATTACCTACAGGAGGTTTATATGAAGTGACAGATAAATATTTCACTAATAAAGTTGGTCATCCTGATTACATTGCTGGTTCTACAACAGGAGGAGGTACGTGGAATACATGGAAGCCACAAAAAGCCGATATTGCTGCGATAGCTGGTGAATATTACTCTCAATATAATGCGCCTAAAGCGTGTGCCGAATTCACTTTGGGTACAAACAAGTGGCGTCTGCCAAATGGTACAAGCTCGTCAGGAGAAGTTAAAGAGATGTTAAAGCAGACTCGTTTTAGTAAATACAGGGTGTTCCTGCTGTCTACAGTAACCACTGAAGGTGCTAGCCCAGGATCGCTAGAGTACAGTGGGGTGCTTCTTCCTATGATTGGGCATTCACTAAATCCCGAAAATGAGGGCAGCCTATGTTGGTCTACTGTATCTCGCTACTACTTAAATATCTACTCAACTGGTGCTAATGTATACAATATGGATAGTGGTTATGGTTTTTCTGCACGCTGTGTAGGTGTTGTGGCGCGTTGATAGATGAAAGTTGTCGGTTTAATATTTCTTATGGCTATTGAGTAATAATAGTGTATAAGATCTGAATACCACAGTTAACTTTAATGAGTAAAAAAAGTACTAGTGCTTTTGTAGTGCATAGTAACAAGCTGTCTAAACAGAACAATTCGTAAAAATATATTTTGCGAATTGTTCAATTTAATAAATCCCAAAAAAGCATCTCAAGATTATATAATCTTGAGATGCTTTTTTTAGATTGTCTGTTTTGTGCTGTTGTAAAGAGAGCTATGTGACTAGCAATAATCTACTATATTAAGATATCTACAATCTCAAAATTCATTATCCCTGATGGTACAGACACCTCTACTTGGTCACCTTTTTTCTTGCCTAATATAGCCAAGGCTATTGGTGTAGATGTAGAGAGCTTACCCTCTTTAAGGTTAGCCTCATTTTCTGATACTAGCTGATATCTTACTATCTTGTTAGTCTTTAAGTTCTTTATATCAACCTTGTTTAGTATCTGCACTGTTTCAGTGTTGATATGCGATTTATCTATAAGTCGAGCGCTAAATAAAGCAACCTCTAGTTTTGATATACGCATCTCTAAAAGACCCTGTGCCTCTTTTGCTGCATCATATTCTGCATTCTCTGATAAATCACCTTTATCTCTTGCTTCTGCTATTTGAGCAGATATAGCTGGGCGCTCAATGCTTCTTAGCTGGTAAAGCTCGTCTTTGAGGTTTTTCATCCCCTCCTCTGTTAAATAAACTACTTGTGTCATATCTTTAAAATTTAAATACCTATTTATTCACTATAATATAAAAAATAAACCTCCAGTCAGACTGTTTTGTCTAACTAGTGATTTATCATACCTTTGATTATCTTTTACAAATATAGGTAAAATTATTAATAAAACAAATATTATTGTGAATTTATTATGTATTTGTTTTTTTTTTGACTAAATTTGTTATTGTAATTAATAAATATCTATAATATGAACTCTTCAATCGCCATAATATATTATCTCGCAATAGTCGTGCCTATTGTAATTTCTATCATTTATGATAAGCGTGATCCAGTAAAATCCCTTTCGTGGATATTAGTCGTTGCATTAATTCCATTTGTTGGGTCAGTGCTGTATTTTGTTATAGGTCAAAGCTTTAGAAAGCGAAAAATGTTTAAGCGGAAGTATAAAACAGACTCTCCTAGCAATAATAAACTGGTGTCTCGACAGTTATACAAAATAAATAGTCCACTTCTAAATATAGTGGAGTTGCCTATGTATAGAGATATAGCAACGTTGCTTTTGAATAATAACCAGGCCCCTTATTTTCAAAATAAAAGTCTTGATATTTATGCTGATGGCAAAAAATTATTCGATAAAATATTTATAAGGATAAAAGAAGCTAAGAGTCATATTCATCTCGAAAGTTATATTTTGTGTGATGACATGATTGGAACAAAAATAGCTGATGCCCTGATAGAAAAAGCCCTCGAAGGGGTAGAGGTAAGGGTTATTTTTGATGATGTAGGTAGCTGGCAGTTGAAAAAAGCATATATCAAACGGTTAGAGATGGCAGGTGTTAAAATACGCCCTTTTATGCCTGTGATGTTTCCTCTGTTTACAAGTAAAATAAATTATCGTAATCATCGAAAAATAATCATTATAGATGGTGTTATTGGCTTCACTGGTGGAATGAATATCGCAGATAGGTATATTGATGGTCCTAAATATATAGCTGGTATATGGCGAGATACTCATGTTGAAATAGAAGGAGGAAGTGTATCTACACTGCAACAGGTGTTTTTGTCTGATTGGACTTTCGTTAGTGGCGAAGAGATTGTTAATGATGATAAATATTTTCCGAACTATGAGCGGTGTGATGATGGAGTGGTGGTTCAGATTGCTACATCTGGTCCCGATAGTGATTGGGCAGCTATAATGCAGGTCTTCTTTGCGGCTATAACAAAAGCTCAAGACCATATATATATCGTATCACCCTATTTTCTGCCAAATGAGTCGATACTTACTGCCCTTAAAGTCGCAGCACTTAGTGGTATTGATGTGAAGATTATAATACCTAATAGCTCAGATACCAAAATTGTATATTGGGCTACTCGCTCTTATATTACAGAGTTGATAAAGTCGGGAGTTAAGATATATTTATATGTTGGAGGGTTTATTCACTCTAAAATGATTGTTATAGATGGTGTGTTTGGAAGTGTAGGAAGTGCTAATATGGATATAAGAAGCTTTGAAGATAACTTTGAAGTGACTGCTTTTATATATGATGCTAAGAAGTGTCGAGAGCTCGAAGAGGTGTTTAAAGCTGATATTGCACTTTCACGTAGAGTCCATCTTCGCTGGTGGCTTAAAAGGCTGCTTTTACACCGTCTTTATGAGTCGCTGGCTCGTTTGATGTCGCCAATTTTGTAGGCGTTGAGTTTTATCAATTTATAGTTGGTCTTTTTTAGCTTGGAATTTTATTTGTTTAGTAACTGTATCGAGAAGTGAGCTATTAAATATAGCCATTAAATAGGGAGATTCGCAAAACCTTAAATATACTTATTTTCAACCATTTAGGTATGGTTTTTATTAATAAATCACCCCGAAAACAGAACTTATAGCTGTTTTTGGGGTAATACAATTTTTATTTACGCTTTAAAAAAAAAGCGGCGCTCTAAA
>CAMQVM010000258.1 GCA_947038135.1 uncultured Rikenellaceae bacterium | reverse complement strand
TTTTCACCACCCAAGCAGATGCTACTCACTTTTCGGGGTGTAAAGGTGAAATAATATCTACTCATGGAGTCTATGAAAACATGATGGATGATGCTATAAATGTACATGGCACCTACCTAAAGGTTATAAAAAGAGTATCAGATACTAAGTTGATAGGTCGCTATATGCACTCTCAGGCGTGGGGATTTGAGTGGGGCTTTGCGGGCGACTCTGTACAATTTATATCATCAAAAACAATGGATTTAGTTGATAGCAATACATCAATATTATCTATTAAAGCAGTAGATAAACCAACTGCATTTGGTGCTAAAGAGTTTGAAATAGAGTTTGCAGATAAGATAAGCAGTGAGATAAGTGAACAAGGCTCTTTTGGTATAGAGAACCTAGAGTGGACACCATCGGTTATCTTTTCAGACAATATTATCCGCAATAACAGAGCTAGAGGCGTGCTATTTAGCACTCCCAAACCAGTAATAGTTGAGCGTAACATATTTGACCACACCTCAGGCACTGCAATACTCCTTTGTGGCGACTGCAATGGCTGGTATGAAACAGGTGCTTGCCGAGATGTGATTATCAAAAATAATCAGTTTATAGGCTCACTCACAAATATGTTTCAATTTACTAATGCTATAATATCTATCTACCCTGAGATACCCGATCTTCAAAGCCAAACTAAATACTTTCATGGTGGCAAAGGCGAAAAGGGTGTTGTTATAGAAAACAACTATTTTGAGACTTTCGACAATCCAATAGTGTACGCTAAGTCGCTAGATGGATTGATATTTAAAGATAACACCATTGTGCAAAACGAAGATTATGAGCCATTTCACTGGAACACTCACAGATTTTTATTTGAGAGGGTTACAAACTATACAATTGAAGGAAACAAATTTAGCACTGGATTTGACAAAAAAAGAGATATTAAACTTGTAAATTAATCACTACAAACAGATAACCATAAAAACAATAATTATGAAAAGAATAGCATTAGCACTACTATTATTAGTAGCAACTGCTACATTTACAACATCATGTGACAGTTATGACAGTATCGACCTAAACCAAGATGATATATATATGTACGCAGGTCAAACCTATGAGTTACGTGTTGATGGAATATTTGCAGGTAGAGATTTAACATGGATTTCTGAAAATTCTGATATTGCAGAGGTGAATATGAACGGAGTAGTTTTAGCAAAACAGGTAGGTGTAACTCAAATTTTAGTACAAGTAGGAGGCGAAATATTAAACTGCGATGTTGAGGTAAGACCAAGGCTACAGCTATATGTAGAGCCAATTCTGCTTTTTGGTATGACACTTAATGATGTTAAGGCAAACGAGTATCGCACACTATATGGAGAGTCTTTTGATCGTTTAACGTATAGCGATGGAACAATAAATATAGATTATTTTTTTGATAGAAGCAGGCTTGTTGAGTCATGCGCTATTTTAAACCCACGCCTAAATATTGATAATGTATTCGATTTCCTTGATGAGCGTTATGCGTATGTGGGCGATGTGCAAAACTACTATGTGTGGAAAGGTAGAGGTGTATTTGTTACTGTTTCAAGCGACCGCAACGGCATATATGTAAGTTACCGAAGCACCTATAATGTAACAAGAGGTGTAAAAGCTGCTCCTTATATTGATATGAATAGCAAAGGAGATAAAGCTAAGAGAGCAGAATCTGTTACTAAGCTCCAAGAGTAAATAACGTAGCTGTAAAAACAAACAAACACAATAACAGCAAACTTAAAATAATATTATGAACAACAAAAAAAACATCTTAATTTTTATCATGGTTGCTTTCTTCTCGGCTTTAGCTTTTAGTTGCAACAAAACCCCAAGTCACACAGACGTAATTGGTCCTGAAGATAATCAGAACTACTTCAAATTCACAAAGGAAGAGATGGTTGTAGAAGTTGACTCAACAATAACAAAATTCAGAATTGTTGGCGAGTGGACCATTGAACGTACTCCGTATAGTTTTGTACATATAGACACTGTAAACACAACAGCGAAGCACAATGTTCATTTTTTCAATGAAGTAGATATCGAAAATCTAACACTTGGCGAGTTTCACCACCTTGAGGGCAATAAAACTTATAAAGATGTGAAAATATTCCCTAAAAAGATCACCGAAAAAGTTGTTATATATTACGATATACACTCATGGGGACAAATAGAAAACCAAAGACTTAAAGTAACCTTACAACCTAAAAAGAAGAGATAATGAAATTATATAAATATTTACTATTTGTAACGGGTCTTCTTTTATCATCATGTGAATACGACTACGATATAAATGAACATTTTAAGGGAGAGTTTACCCCAAAAGTGGTAGTAAACTCAATTATTACACCCGACAGCACTATAAAAGCAAAGCTATACTGGTCGAAATATATAAGCGATACAACAAGTAGAAGCAAAGTAGTTGAAAACTATGGAGTAACACTTTATGAAGACAACAATAAAATATTTGAGGGCGACGGTGTAAACGGCATCCTAACCACTAATATCCACCCGAAAGCGGGCTCTAAATACCGATTAGAGGTTGTTGTTCCCGATTATGGAGAACTCTCGGCTGAAACGTCAATCCCTACACCGCCAAGCGCCGAAATTGCTTTTGTAGGCATTATTCGCGAAGAAGTAGGCTATGAATATGGAGGTTATATACATCTATCAATAGATCAAATAGTGACTACAGCTCCTACCCGATCTATTATGATCAAATCAAGAGATACTTATGAGATGTTTCCAGAAAAAAATAGAAATCACTATTACTTCTATACAGACAACCCATTTTGTGATAAGTTCAACGCAGGAGGTGATAGCTATGAAGCCTCATTAAAAGGCAGTAGCAGCTATATTGATTACTACATGAGAGTGCCATACAAGAATATTGAGCTTGTTACACCACTTAAATTTTCGGTAAGAAATGTAAGCCCATATATAGAGCGAAAAGTAACAGGTACAGATAGTTGGGGCTTTCCAATAATTGAGTATATAGAACATTTCCCATCTCTCGAAATAGAGCTAATTGCACCCTCTTTTGAGTATGATAAATACTACAAAACAGCCTACCAGCAGGTTTCATTTGGAAGTGTTGACCCACAAATATTTAGCACCATCTACTCAGTACACTCAAACATAACAAATGGCATAGGTATCTTTGCAGGGTACTCATCTAATAATCAGATAATAGACTACAATGAAGATAAATAGATATATAATAGCGCTTGCAATTTTGGTGTTTACTCAGTTTTCAGCACAAGCTCAAAGCAAATATATAA
>CAMQVM010000257.1 GCA_947038135.1 uncultured Rikenellaceae bacterium | reverse complement strand
TTAAGGCTGAAACACACAACTTTCCTACAACAGTAGAGCCTTTTAATGGTGCTGCAACTGGTACTGGTGGTGAAATCAGAGATCGTATTGCTGGAGGAAAGGGTGCATTTCCTGTTGCTGGTACTGCTATATATATGACATCTTATCCTCGTATGGAGGGTGGTAAAGCGTGGGAGGGTACTGATCCTCGCAAATGGCTATACCAATCTCCTAAAGATATTTTAATAAAGGCATCAAATGGTGCATCAGACTTTGGTAACAAATTCGGTCAGCCACTTATTTGTGGTAGCCTTTTAACATTTGAGCATAGCGAAAATGGTAAAGATTTTGGTTACGATAAGGTTATAATGCTTGCTGGTGGTGTTGGATATGGTAAGAAGGTAGACAGCCTTAAAGATGAGCCTGTAAAGGGAGATAAAGTTGTTCTTTTAGGTGGTGAAAACTACCGTATCGGAATGGGTGGTAGTGCAGTTTCATCGGTTGCTACTGGTGAGTATTCTGGTTCAATAGAGCTAAATGCTATACAGCGCTCAAACCCTGAGATGCAAAAAAGAGCATACAACGCTATTCGTGCAATATCAGAAGAGGATAACAACCCTATTATATCAATACATGATCATGGTGCTGGTGGTCACCTTAACTGCTTATCTGAGCTAGTAGAGGCTACTGGTGGTAAGATTAACTTAGATGCACTTCCTGTGGGTGATCCTACACTATCGGCTAAAGAGCTTGTAGGTAATGAGTCGCAAGAGCGTATGGGTCTCGTAATTAAGGAGGCAAACATTGCTCGTCTTCAGGCCATTGCTGATCGTGAAAGGTCGCCGATGTATGTTATTGGTGAGGCTACTGGCGATATGCAGTTTACCTTTGAAGATAGCAAAACTGGCGAGACTCCTATTGATGTGAAGCTAGAGGATCTATTTGGCAACTCTCCACGTACTGTCCTTACAGACACAACAATTGAAGAGCACTACACCTCTCCAAACTACGAAAAAGATAAGATAACAGAATATATATCATCGGTCCTAAAGCTTGAGTCGGTAGCTTGTAAAGATTGGCTTACTAACAAGGTCGATCGTTCAGTTACAGGACGTATAGTTATGCAGCAGTGTGCAGGTGAAGTTCAGCTACCACTTAACGATTGTGGTATAATAGCACTTGACTATCATGGCGAGCGTGGTATGGCAACAGCATTAGGACACGCACCGATGGCAGCTATGGCATCAGCTCCAAATGGAACAGTGTTGGCAATTGCTGAGTCACTAACAAACCTTGTGTTTGCTCAGATAGAGGGAGGACTGAAAAATGTATCTCTTAGTGCTAACTGGATGTGGCCATGTAAAAATGCTGGTGAAGATGCACGTCTTTATAGTGCTGTTGAGGCAGCAAGTGAGTTTGCTCTTGAGCTAGGTATAAATATTCCTACAGGAAAAGACTCTCTTTCTATGACTCAGAAGTATAGCGATGGTAAGTTGGTATATGCTCCAGGTACAGTTATAATAACATCTTCGGGTGCTGTGGCAGATGTTAAGAAGTGTGTTAAAGCAGCTATGATACCTACTGAGAGTCAGATGGTGTATATAGATTTCTCGAAAGATAAGTTTCTTCTTGGAGGTAGCAGTCTAAACCAAACACTTTCAAAGATTGGTGATGATGTACCTACTGTAACAGATCCGTCATATTTCAAAAAGGCATTTAATGCTATTCAAGCACTTCTTGAAAATAAGCAAATTCTTGCAGGACACGATATATCTGAGGGTGGTTTGATAACTGCTCTTTTAGAGATGACTTTTGCAAACAACAAAACGGGCTTAAACCTTAAACTTGATTCTTTAGGTGAGAACGACACTACTAAGGTGTTATTTAGTGAGCGTCCTTCAGTACTTATACAGGTAGCTGACGGTAAAAGCGTATGCGACACACTTGCATTAGCAGGAGTTGAGGCGCATATCATTGGCGAGGTTACTCTAAGTCGTGAGTGTATCATTACTAACGGTGGCACCTCTCTAAACCTATCTATCGACACTCTAAGAGATGTATGGTATCGCCCATCATATCTTCTTGATGCTTGCCAAAGCACTGAGAAGCTAGCGGCACAACGTTTTGAGTCATACGCAAAGCAGCCATTAGAGTATACATTCCCTACGGACTTTACTGGTAAGCTATCAGCTTATGGTATTAACCCACGCAGAAAAGAGATAACAGGAATTAAAGCTGCTATCATCCGTGAAAAGGGTTCTAACGGTGAGAGAGAGATGGCTTGGGCTATGCACCTTGCTGGTATGGACGTGAAGGATGTTCATATGACAGACCTTATATCTGGTCGTGAGACACTTGAAGATATCAACCTTATTGTTTTTGTTGGCGGATTCTCTAACTCAGACGTTTTAAACTCGGCGAAAGGTTGGGCTGGAGCGTTCCTTTATAACGAAAAGGCTAAGGCTGCATTAGATAACTTCTATGCACGTGATAACACTCTTTCATTAGGTGTATGTAATGGTTGTCAGCTGCTTATTGAGCTAGGACTTATACACCCTACACACGAAAACAAACCTAAGATGCTTCACAATGACTCGCACAAATTTGAGTCAGGATTTGTTGGGGTCTCGATTGAAAGTAGTCCTGCTGTTATGCTTAAAAGCCTTGAGGGTAGTAAGCTAGGTGTATGGATTGCTCATGGTGAGGGTAAGTTCAACCTGCCAATGGCTGAGCGTGAGTATAGGGTGGCTATGAAATATAGCTATGCTGAATACCCTGCTAATCCTAATGGTAGTGATTATAATGTTGCTGGTATCTGTTCGAAAGATGGTCGCCACCTTGCTATGATGCCACATCCAGAGCGTTGTTTACGTAGCTGGAACTGGGCTTACTATCCACAAGAGCGTATGAATGATGAGATCACGCCTTGGATTGAGATGTTTGTTAATGCTAAAGAGTGGATTAAGAGTAAGAAGTAATTCATTAGCGTTATATATAAAGACAGCCCCATATTTATATGGGGCTGTCTTTTTTTTACAACGTCCTCAAATTGTGAACTGCTGCATCGTCTGTAAGCATCTTGTAAGCGTCTCCACGATTACGTATTGCAGTTTTTATTTCGTTAAACAAATCTTTTTTTCGTATCTTTGTACTATGAATTACAAGGGGTTAGCAGAAGCACACAACAAAGTCTTAACGGCAGTTATTGAGACTTTGAATAAACCTGTACAATCTTTAACAGATGAGTTAGCATTAGTCGCAAGAATTCTATGTTTTGTGACAGTCAGAAGGGGGCTAATAGAATGGCATTGATATACT
>CAMQVM010000256.1 GCA_947038135.1 uncultured Rikenellaceae bacterium | reverse complement strand
TGATGGCACCAACAGGAAGGTCGGCAAAAGTGATGTCGATTTATTCGGGAATAAAAGCATATACCATACATAAAAAAATATATAGGCAAAAATCGGCACTTATTGACGCTTTTGTGCTCGACTTTAATAAAGACGAACACACCTTTTATATAATAGATGAGGCGTCGATGATTACCAACTCCTCTTACGACTCTATATTTGGAAGTGGCGACCTACTTAGTGATATGATATCTTATGTTAACTCAGGAAAGTCTTGCAGGCTGATAATTGTGGGCGACAAGGCACAGCTAACTCCTATCGGACGCTCTGAGTCTCCTGCGCTAGAGCATTGGGTGCTTAATGAGTATAACTCAAAGGTTACAAATTGTGAGCTGAAAGAGGTGGTTAGGCAGCAAGAAGATTCAGCCGTGTTACAAAATGCAACACACCTACGAATGCTTATTGAGCGGCAAGATATAATATTTCCTAAGTTCGACTGCTCACATAAAGACTTTAAGGCGATAAAAGGTATCGATTTTTTCGATGAAATTGAGAGCGCCTACTCTATGTATGGTAAAGATGATACTGTTGTTATTACCCGCTCGAACAAGCAGGCTGGAATGATTAACAACGCTATTCGCTCACGTATCCTATATATGGAAGAGGAGCTATCATCAGGCGATCAAATAATGATTGTTAAAAACAACTACCATTTTACCTCTGCCGAGATGGAGTTTTTGGCAAATGGTGATGTAGCAGTAGTTAAGCGCCTGAGGAGATATGAAGAGTATTATGGTAAGCGATTTGTTACTGCAACACTTAAATTTCCCGATTATGATGATATGGAGATGGAGTGTAAAGTTATGCTCGACACTCTTACCCTCGACACTCCTGCACTTACTGCCGATCAAGGGCGTGAGTTCTTTTTTAAGGTTGAAGAGGACTATATGGATATCCCAATCAAGAAAGATAGATACGCCAAGATAAAACAAGATGACTTTTATAATGCACTGCAAATAAAGTTCTCATACGCTATAACGTGCCATAAAGCGCAGGGCGGACAGTGGAGCTGTGTATTTATTGATCGTATGATTTTTGGCGAAGAGGAGCTTACAGTAGATATGCTTAGGTGGTTATATACTGCTGTAACTCGTGCAAAAGAGAGGGTTGTACTTGTGAATTTTGATGAGCGATTTTTTTAGTTTTAAATTATTATGCCTTCAATTTTGGTGAAACAGAAAATTATATATATCTTTGCAGCACTTAAATTATGAACGGGTAATGTACTTACCTAACCGTAATATTGAGTAGCCGAATTATTTATTTAAAATTAAAAACAGACGCAAAATGGCTGTAAAAATCAGATTAGCTCGTCATGGTAAAAAGAATTATGCTTTTTATCACATTGTCGTAGCAGACGCAAGGGCACCACGTGATGGTAAATTTATTGAGAAGATTGGTACTTACAATCCTAACACTAATCCTGCAACAATTGACCTTCAGTTCGAAAAAGCTTTAGGTTGGTTAAACAAAGGCGCTCAACCAACAGATACTGTTAACAGTATCCTATCAAAAGAGGGTGTTTTAATGATGAAACACCTTGAAGGTGGTGTTAAAAAAGGTGCTTTTACTCAAGAGGGAGCAGAAGAGCGTTACAAAGCTTGGAAGTCTACTAAAGATGCACAAACTAACTCTACACTATCTGACATCAAATCAGTAAAGGCTAAGGCTGCTTCTGAGCGTATGGATAGAGAGACAAAGATTAATTCAGACAGAGCAGATGCATTAGCGTCTAAAAAAGCTGAAGCTGCTGCTGAGATAGCTGCTGTAAAGGCTGCTGCTGCTGCTGAGGTAGAAGCTGCTGCTGCTGCTGAAGTTGAGGCTGCTGAGGCTGCTAAAGCTGAGGCTACTGCTAAAGCAGATGCTGCTGAGGCTCTAAAAGTTGAAGCTGCTGCTAAGGTTGACGCTGCTGCTGCTGCAAAGGCAGAAGATGAGGTTGATCCGGAGGTTACACCAGAGGTTGCTCCAGAAGCTGCTGAATAATTTATTCATTAGAAGGAGGGTATTATAATGTCAAAACATGAAAGTCTATATGCAGTTGCTCGTATCTCTAAGCTTTACGGAGCTGATGGTGAGGTGGTGCTACGACTTTTTGATACGTTTCCTGAAGATGTAAATATAGAGGATCCGCTATTCGTCGTTGTTGATGGATTGGCGGTTCCTCTTTTTTTCTCTAAGTTCGTACCACGAGGAAGAGATAAGGCTGTATGTAAGTTTGATGACCTTGATTCGGATTACCGCATATCTGAGTTTATAGGAACTGAGCTACATCTTAGCGCAGACTCATTGATGGCACTTGTTGACGATGAAGAAGAAGAGGAGGGCTTTTTATATGAAGACCTAGTAGGATACACTATGTATGATTTAGCTACACACAAAAAGGGTGCAGTTTTGCAATATTTAGAGTATAAAAACAACCCTATATTCATTGTTGATTTCGCTGGCGTAGAGGTGTCAGTACCTGCCTGCGACGATATAATATTAGATATCTACCCTGATGCAAAAGTGGTAGAGGCTGATGTTCCTGAGGGGCTACATGAATTTTATGCCGCTCACTCAAAATAAATATCACTGTAATTTCTTATATTATGGTTAAAGTAGCACTATACCCTGGGTCATTCGATCCATTCACTATTGCACATTACGAGGTTGTACAAAAAGCACTAACATTTTTTGATAGTGTTGTTATTGCTGTAGGGTGTAATATCTTAAAAAAAGGTTTCTTAGATAGAGATAAAAGAGTTGAACTTATAAACAAAGTCTTTGCTGGTGATGAAAGAGTTAAGGTTGTAACCTATCACTCACTCACAGTGTCGCTTTGTGCTGAGCTTCAGATTAATCATATTGTTAGAGGCATTAGGACATTTGCTGATTTTGAAATGGAGAGTCAAAATGCAGAGATCAACAACCTACTATCTCCTGATATTATTACTATATATCTTACCGCATCGAAAGCTAGTGGATGTATTAGCTCTTCTGTAGTTAGAGAGGTGATGAAGTTTGGTGGTGATATTGAGCATTTTATGCCGCCTAATATTGCGGTTAGTTATTTAAAATCACTGTTGTCGTAGATAGAGAGTGTATATAACTATTATTTTTATATAGGCTGATTCGCAAAACATTGGTTTTGTGAATCAGCCAGCTCCCGAAGAGAGCCACCAAGCGCCTAAGGCGCATAGGTGCTTTTTGCGAGCTCTTTAGAGCGCCGCTTTTTTTAAAAAGCGTAAATAAAAATTGTATTACCCCAAAAAACAGCTATAAGTT
>CAMQVM010000255.1 GCA_947038135.1 uncultured Rikenellaceae bacterium | reverse complement strand
CAACATTTGAACAGCCCATACACCTACGCCACCTGTTGCTCCAGACACCACCACAGCACCATCGCTTGGCTTTTGTCCTGATTGCAACATTTTACTAATACCTAATGCAGCAGTAAATCCGCTAGTACCTATCTGCATACACTCTTGAAGAGTAAAACGGCTAGGTTTAGCTAAAGCCCACACTGCTGGCACACCGATATACTCTGCAAAACCACCATCTGTATTCATGCCAAGGTCGTTACCCATAACAACCACTTGATCGCCCTTTGAAAACACACCTGACTTATCAGACACTACCACTCCCGAAACATCGATACCTGGTGTGTGAGGAAAGTTGCGTGTAATACCTTTGTTACCTCTGCTAGAGAGATAATCTTTGTAGTTGATTCCTGAGTACGCTACTTCTACCACCAACTCTGAGCTCTCTAATGTAGAGTACTCAATATCTTTTACTGAATTAATAAAACCTTGCTCTGTCTCTTCTGTACGAAAAGCCTTGAATATTTTTGTCATGATATTATATATATAATTAATAAGCTATAAAAGTATATCTTTTTATCATACAAAGCAAAAAAATAAAGATTATTTTTATCAACACGCATATACACTCTACAATAAATCATAGTATTATGATTCTACCACACCTTCACAAATTAACTCTTTCAGCTTTAAACACCCTTGTGTATTAATCACAGTTAACTTATTTTCTTGGCAATATACTTGCCTCAACTTTACACACCCAGATATATCAAGTGTAGTTAATTGGTTACCCCAACAAGATAGCTGCTGCAATGATGCGAGCCCTAGCACATCAAGAGAAGCTAATAGGTTTGCTCGACAATCTAACCTCGTCAGCAGTTTAGACTCACGCACATCAAGAGAGCTTAATTGATTACAAGCACAATCTAATACTTTCAACCTTATAGCCCCCGAAACATCAAGAGAAGTTAATTCATTTCCAAAGCAGTCTAAATTTTTCAAAAAAGCACAATTAGATAGACTAAGCGAGGTTAATTTATTTACATGACAATCTAACATAATAAGTGATAAAAAGCCCGACATATCAAGTGTTGTCAATCGATTACTTTCACAAACCAACTTTGTTAGCAATAAACATTTAGACACATCAAGCGTAGTCAATTTATTCATGTTACAATACAATTTTTTCAACGACACACAATTTGCCACATCTAAACTGGTTAACTCATTATTATAACAATTTAGATGCGTTAACAATTTGCAGCCCGAAACATCTAGTGTAGCCAATAAATTACAGCTGCAATCTAAGTGCTTTAAATTCACAAAATACTCAACACCACTTAAAGAACTAATTCCTAAAGAACTACAATTTATCTTTGATATCAACAAAGCCTCACTACGAGATATCTCCCCATCATTATCGATATCAAAATTTTCAAGAAGGTATTTTTTAAACAGATCATCTTCAAATATTACAACATCTTTATTTGGGGTTATATCTAATCTAGCCTCTACATTATTATTTTTATATAGTAATGGTAAATCTTTCATACGTTTATTATCTTTATTATAAGACTTGACACAATAATACAAATTAAAAATAAGATATTTTATCGCCTTGATAAAGGTCGAAATCA
Organism: uncultured Rikenellaceae bacterium; assembly: GCA_947038135.1. Lineage (GTDB taxonomy): Bacteria > Bacteroidota > Bacteroidia > Bacteroidales > Rikenellaceae > CAMQVM01. Next base: position 1,691 of record CAMQVM010000255.1, on the reverse strand, counting down.
TCAAGAATATATCTTTTAAATAGATATATAAATGGCTTGGAATAAAAAAAAGCAAGGGGTATAAGCCGAGTCCTGTAATCTAAAAAAGATTCTCTATCATCTATCTAATAGTAGAGTCACCTCTACTCTTTAGCAACCTACCCTCCAGCTTAGGCGAGCAGCCCTTAAACACTGGTTTACATGGTCTTGCAATCCGTTAGGCACACAGCCGTCGATATCACTACCTACGCTGGTGGTCTCTTACACCACCTTCTCACCCTTACCACCGATGATGAGCCAATGGCGGTTATTTTCTTCTGCGCTACTATCCTCTCACGAAGATCTTTCAATTAAAAAGAACGGTGCTCTATATTGCTCGGACTTTCCTCTTCATACTAAAAGTATGCAGCGATAGAGCCCCCTTGCTAAAACAAAAGTAGTAATAATATATAACTTTTCAAAATTTATATTATCTTTGATTTCGAAAAAGAGTTAAAAAAAGATAAAAAGGGTTGTTGAAACTCCTAAAAAAGATAAATTATGAGTAAAAGTTTACGTATAGTATACATGGGAACACCTGAATTTGCCGTTGAGCCACTTAGGCACCTTGTTGAAAATGGATATAATATTGTATCGGTTGTCACCATGCCCGACAAGCCAATAGGCAGAGGTCAAAAGATGAACATGAGTGCGGTAAAAAAGTATGCTACAAGTGTAGGACTGCCTATTTTGCAGCCTGAGAGCCTTAAAGATCAAGATTTTATCACTACCATGGAGAGCCTTGATATAGACCTAGGTGTAGTTGTAGCATTTAAAATGCTACCTAAAATTATATGGGATATGCCAAAATATGGCACCTTTAACCTCCACACATCACTACTTCCTGATTACAGAGGAGCAGCACCAATAAATTGGGCAGTAATAAATGGTGATATTATATCGGGTGTTACTACCTTTATGCTTGACAGCAAAATTGACACAGGCGATATAATTGACAGCCGAGAGGTACAAATAACCCATGAAGATAACGCTGGCACACTACATGATAAACTGATGATTATTGGTGCATCACTTGTAGAAGATAGCATTAATATGATATCACAAGGAGATCTTAAATTAAAGCCTCAGAGCGAGGATAGCAAGATGCGACCAGCTCCTAAAATTTTCAAGAACGATTGTAAAATAGATTGGAACAAAGATTGCATAGAGATTAATAACCTTATACGTGGACTATCACCATATCCAGCAGCATGGAGCGACTTTGATGCGAAATATGGCGATGAATTTTCTATGAAAATATTTAACTCAACAGTAGAACCAGCTAACGTAAAAGAGGGTTTTGGAGAGGTTGTAACAGATGGTAAAAACTACCTTAAGGTGGCTTGCAGCGGTGGATATATATCACTTAATGAGGTGCAAGTAGCAGGAAAAAAGAGAATGAGCATAGGCGATTTCTTACGAGGTAATAAGATGTAGATTGCAAAGATCAATGCAAAATTATAAATATAACATTAATAAATTACAGAAATTATGAACTACACAGAAAAACATGGCGATCCTGAAGTAATATCTTTCGCAAAATACCGCCCTTCTCTATCTGAGGCGGTTGTAACAATTCTAATAGGTTTAGTCTTCACCTTCCAGTCACAAATTGCATTAAAAAGCATGGTGGTATTTATTGGAGCATTGCTTGTGCTTCTAGGTGTCATATA
>CAMQVM010000254.1 GCA_947038135.1 uncultured Rikenellaceae bacterium | reverse complement strand
CAGCTCGCTGACCTAGCGACTCATAGAGATTAAGTAGTTGCAAAGCTTCGTTGCTAAGAAAAGCTTTTGACTGTCCATTAATTTTCATTATATAGTATGTATTTTTATTTCAAATTTCATTTAAACCACTAAATTTTTACTATTTATCTTAAGGGATAATATGCAAATATACTATTTTAATTTATAAATAAAAAAAATTGCTGCAATACTCTCATATATTTATAAAAAAAGTACCTTTAAGATGATCTATTAGCTGTAAATAGACCACTCAAAGGTACTAAAAAAAACCACACGAATAATTAAAATCGCACAATTTGTATAAAATTACACTATTCTTGTTTAAAGTCTGTAATTTGCAACTCGCCAGTAGCCTTTTGGTACTTTACAAGAGATGTACGGTAAGCTAAATTTGCACCAATTTTATTATTAAAGGCAGATATCCAAGATAGTTGTGAAGATAGCAACTCTACAACAGATATCATTCCTTCGTCATAAGAAAAGGTATTAAGGTCTAACGACTGCTGTGCAATATCTAAACTTGACGAGGTAATATCTAACTGTTCAAAACTCTCGGTAAGAGATAGGTATGTATCATTTATCTCAGTAACAATATTATCTTCGGTAACTTCAAGATTGTAATCAGCCTTTTTAATCATTGTAGCATCGATATTTGCACGTTTGCGCTTTTGTCCCCAAGCAAAAATAGGGGCTGAAAACTTAAAAAACACTGCACCATCAGCCAACATACTGCCATCGATATTAAGCATTCGTGTGCCATAAGTAGCATTAACACCAACCGATAACTTAGGAAGGAACTGCGCTCTGTTGACCTTCATTTGCGAAATACTCTGCTGCACACTAAGAGCTGCAATTTTATATTCGTTTTTATGCTCTATAATTTCCGACACTGGTTTATAAGGTGCTAGCACAGCATTTTCGACATCTATTGCACATGAAAACTCGATTGGTGTATTTACATCTACACCACGAAATATATTGATAGAGACAATCATTCGCTGCATCGCTTTAGTAGCTTGTACAAGACCATACTCTGCCTGCTTTAAACGGGTTTGCATCATCAACAGATCAGTTTTTGCAGATATACCATCATTAAAACGAATCTCTAAAAGGGCATAGTTATCTTTAATGATATCTACATAGGTGGTTGCAGCCTCTACATATTTCTTAGCCGCTACTGCCTGCCAATATAAGTTAGATGCAACAACTACGATATTTTCAGAGGTGTATAGCTCTGCAAACATTGCAATCTCTTTGCCGATCTTTGCTGACTCAACAGAATGCTTTACAGATGACCCTGCATATACATTTTGTGACAGCGACAAACCTGCATTAACACTATAACTCTCTAGACTGAAGCCTGGTACCGAGAGATCACGAAAGCCATAACTTCCATTTGACACAGCATCAAGACGTGGCAGAAAAGATGTTTGTGCTAACTCTGCTGCATAATAAGCAGCCTCTACATTTTGTTTAGACGATTTTACATCTAAACTATACTCATGTACTTGACGTACATAGTCGGATACTGACACCCCCTGCCCATATAGGGAAGAGGATAACAGTAAGGTGATTAAAAATACAAATAGGTTACGCATATATCTATTTTTTAATTGTTACTTTCTTAGGATCTGATTTAATTTTATAGAATATCGCATAAGTTACAGGAAGAATAAACATAGTAAGCAGCGTAGCCACAAACAACCCACCCATAATAGTTGCTGCCATTCCACCAAACATAGCGTCAGGAAGTAGCGGAAGCATACCTACAATGGTAGTACCCGAAGCCATAGTAACAGGCAATAATCTCGATTTTGCTGAGTTGATGATAGCTGTAATAGGAGTAGCCCCCTCTTTTATCTCTATATCAATCTGGTCAACCAATACAATAGCATTTTTGATATTCATACCTATAAGCCCCAAAAGACCTAAGATACAGAAGAAGTCAAACATCTTACCCGTTACAAGAAGCCCAAATACCACACCAATGATAATAAGTGGTATCATAGCAAGAATAATAAACGGTTTTTTATACCCTTTAAACAGGAACAACAGCGTTATGAATATTAAGACAAATGTAAGAGGCATATTTTCAGCTAGAGCCTTGTTAGACTCCTCTTGGCTATCTTTCTCTCCTTTAATCTTTAACGTGTAGCCATCAGGAATTTTAACCTCTTCTTTAACCCTTGCAAACATCCTATCAAATGCAGCCATGCTATTACCTCCACGCTTAGGTTCACACTGCGCATACATTACTAACGAGTGGTTAAAGCGACGAAGCGCATAGTAGTTATATTGATACTCTATCTTTGATGTTACAGCACTCAAAGGGAATGAGCGCCCACCAGGTGCAAAAATAGGGATATTAGAGATATCATTAAGGTTGAAATTATCAACATTATTACTCTGTAACATAATTGGCAGATAAGCATCATCTTTACCAAACTTACCAATTGCAAGCCCGTTATTGATCATAGAGTAACTTTGCGACATCATTTGACGTGACACGCCAAGACGACCACCATTCTGCACTGAGTACTCAGGAACAAGATATGCTATTTTATTACCCCAGCTATCTTTCACCTGATCAACCTCATCTTCCTCACGCATTATCTGCTTCACCTGCTCAGTAAGGTAGGTAAGAGTATCGATATTTTCACCTATAAATCCAATTTCTATAGAAGACTCAGGTACTGGTGACACCTTAAATAGGGTGGATTTAACAATCAAATCGGGATAATTTTCTCGAACATAGGTGTTAAACCTACTCTCCATTGCAGAGGTTGAGTCTTTGGTATGTAGCTCTACAAGGAAAGCTCCGAAGCTAGGCATAGGACCAAACGCTGCACTCGCTAAGTAATAACGAGGAGGTGAAGAGCCTACTGCTACCGACACTGTTTTGACAGCCTCTTGTTCACGAAGCCACTTATCGATATCTAAAGCGTGTTTTTTAGTATCATTTATACTATATCCATTAGGCAGAAAAATCTCTGCTCTGAAATACTCTTTATCAAGAGAAGGGAAGAAGTTTTGAGGCATTATTCCCATCACAAACAGCGACAAAAACAGCAATCCAAACATCGATAAAAGCGTTGTATATCTCCACCTTATCAACCAACGAAGCACCTTTTCAAACCAGCTGTAAAACTTACCTGTATATAGATCAGTGACAACAGCACCCTCTTTTGGTTCTTTTAATGTAAACATAGCAAACGATGTAGTTTGCGAAAGAGCTAGCAACCAGCTAAGCATTAGCGACACCCCGATAACAACAAATAGAGGTTTAACAATCTCTGCAACGGCAGCTTTTGCAAGGAA
>CAMQVM010000253.1 GCA_947038135.1 uncultured Rikenellaceae bacterium | reverse complement strand
CAACTCCTATACCTCACGCATCTCTCCAAGCACCTACAAAGTGGATAGAGTACTACAAAGAGAAGTTTGGCGAAGAAGAGCCATACTTAGGTACTCAAGGATATCTTCCATCTCGAAACCCACGTGCTACCTATGCGGCAATGGTTAGCTATCTTGATGAGCAGGTGGGGCTTCTTGTAGAGAAGCTAAAGAGTGACGGTATATATGATAACACGATAATAGTATTCACCTCTGATAATGGACCTACCTACAATGGAGGTACTGACTCAGAGTGGTTTGATAGCGTTAATGGGTTTAAGTATGACAATCGTAGCATAAAAGGCAGTGTCAAAGAGGGTGGTATTAGAGTCCCTTTGATTGTGTCATGGCCTGCAAAAATAAAAGAGGGGCGTATTTCAGACCATATATGTGCTTTTTGGGATACCATGCCTACACTAGCAGATATCACTGAGCAACAGAGCTATCCTACCGATGGTATAAGCTTTTTGCCTGAGTTGCTAGGCGAGGAACAGCCTGTTCATGAATCGTTATACTGGGAGTTTGCCCCAGCAGCAGCAGGTTCAAGAGCGGTTAGAATGGGCGACATGAAAGGTATTATATCTAATATCAAAAAAGGAAATACCACCATGGAGCTATATGATTTATCTAAAGACCCAAAGGAAACAACAGATATAGCATCAGAGAATCCTGCAGTGGTAGCAAAAATACGTGAGATAATGAAACGTGAACATACACCAGCTACTAACCCAACCTTTGTATTCTTTAAGGAGGAGTAATTTTATGTGATTGAAAAATAAGAGAGTCGTAATCTTATTGTTAAAGTGCCTTAAAATTTGATTTTAAGGCACTTTATTGTGATATATGGCTTAGATATTTGCATCAATGTAATATTTTATTAACTTTGTAGTAATTAAATATGATATTATGAGTAATAGAGAGAAATTAGTACGCCCTCGTAAGGGTAGAGTTCTTGCAGGGGTATGCAATGGGCTAGCTCAATATTTTGGTATTTCAGAGTCGTTAGTAAGGATTGGTTTTGCATTAGCTTTTGTATTTGGCTCATTAGGGTTTTGGGCTTATTTATTATGCTGGGTGATAATTCCTGAAGAGAAATTGCAACGATTTTAATAATAATTAGTGTTGTGCGATTAAATTGTATTGACAAATGATGGTGTTAGGTGAAAACGAAAAATAGATACCTAATTAATCAAAATCGATGTGAGGAAGTATATGTAATTTAGTACATAAGATTCTTAATTTAAACCAAACAGTAATAAATAACAGATTAAAAAAGATGAAAACAATTAAATTTATACTAAGCTTACTTATTATAGTTGTTACAGCTCCATTTGCTACTGGACAGCAGACAATTAGCAATAAAGTAGCTAAATTTACAAAGGTGTCACTAAATGGTAACATGGAGGTGATACTCAAAAAAGCAGATGCTGCGGAGTTTAAGGCCGAGCTTACAAATTGTGAAAGTAACAGTTTAGATTGGGATGTTAAAAATGGCGTTCTTGTGCTTAAGCTGAAACAGAAGATGTTCAACTCTTCAAAAGAGCCAAAAGCATTTGGTAAGTTAACCATATATTACACTACACTTGATAATATTAAGGTTGATGGTAGCAAGATATTTACTGAAAGAGCTGTTGATGTTCCTACATTGGTGATTGATGCGTTTGGTAAGGCAGAGGTGAGAATGGATATTGCGGTACGTGATTTACGTGTAAATGCTGCAAATAGTGTTGTTACATTGACTGGTGAAGCAGATTATGTAACTGTTAAGTCTGTTGGTGCGGCTTCAGTAAATGCTGTTGCGTTAGAGTGTAATGCTGCAACGGTTGAAACAGCTACTAATGCAGAGTGTTTTATATCTGCTAAAGAGAAGCTAGACCTTAAGGCTACATCTAACTCAAATATCTTCTATAAAGGTATACCTGAGATACTTGATGTGGTAGAGTCAACGCTTGGAACAGTGCAAAGCTTATAATTGGTTGTGGATATGTATCTTAAAAAAATCTCTAATGAGGAGCTAGAGCTACTTCCTACCGCTGAATGTGGGGGAAAGGTATATGTGTTGTCGTCATCTGATAATCAAGATGAAGCTGCTGCATACCTATCTGGTTGTAGCGTCGTAGGGTTCGATACAGAAACACGTCCATCTTTTAAAAAAGGGACTATTAACCCAGTTGCACTATTACAACTATCTGGCGCAGATCGCACCTACCTATTTAGGGTTGATAGAATGAAGCTGTCTAATAAGATTATTAAAATACTACGCTCTAAATCTATTATTAAGGTTGGTGTTGATATAAAAGATGACATTAAAAAAATTCAAAATATCGTGGCATTTAAACCCGACAATTTTGTTGATTTACAAAAAATAGTTGGAAGCTATAATATCGAAGAGATGAGTCTTCGTAAGATGTCGGGAATTGTTTTAGGTGCTAAAGTATCTAAGGCGCAGAGGTTGAGCAACTGGAGCGCATCACGTCTTACACCACATCAGGTTAAGTATGCTGCTACCGACTCATGGATTAGTCGTGAAATTTATATTGCATTGAAAGCTGGCGAACAGCCGCTTTAGGTCTTACTATATGGGCGATTCGCAAAACCTTAAATATACTTATTTTCAACTATTTAGGTATGGTTTTTATTAATAAATCACCCCAAAAACAGAACATATAGCTGTTTTTTGGGGTAATACAATTTTTATTTACGCTTTTAAAAAAAAGCGGCGCTCTAAAGAGCTCGCAAAAAGCACCTACGCACCTTAGGCGCTTGGTGGCTCCCTTCGGGAGCTGGCTAATTCACAAAACCGAAGTTTTGCGAATTAGCCTATACAATAGATATGTAATCATTAGCAAATGTGATATGCAAAATATAATAATTTACTGCAATATGCTATAATGCACTTATAAGAAGTGTATTATAGCATATTTTTTAATTAAATAACAACGCTGTTGTCTTACATGTAACTACTCGTATATTAGCAGACTGCAATATTATTTAGTGTCTTTGCTAATGATTAAAGAGCTAGCTGTAAAGGTAGCATAGCGCAAAAATGTCAAGCAGTGCAAAAAATGTTATTATATGACGTAAGTTTGTAAATGCACCTCAAACTCGCCCGATGAAGTGCTCGAATCATTATTAATATAAACCTAACGATATTTTAGTTTGCCAGTGTTTGATTTTGTATCGATTTCAAAACCTTGGGCATAAGCACAACTTTACGATGCAAATACAATTGCATATAACATTAGTCTAATTAGGTAGATTCGCAAACGTTAAATATACTTATGTTCAACTATTTAGGTATGGTTTTTATTAATAAATT
>CAMQVM010000252.1 GCA_947038135.1 uncultured Rikenellaceae bacterium | reverse complement strand
ACCTTGATGAGAGTATGTTATCGCCATATTTTTCGCTTGAGACAACTCGTGAGGGTGTGTTTATGGTATGCAACAAGCTATTTGGCATCACCTTTAAGGAGATAGCAGACGCACCAAAATATAACGCTGAGTGCCAAACCTACGAGGTGTTTGATAAAGATGGCACTGCATTAGGTGCATTGATAATGGACTTTCATCCACGAGCGGGTAAGGGTGTTGGTGCATGGTGTACATCGTTTAAGGGGCAAAAATATACAGATGGCAAACGAGAGATGCCAATAACCTCAATAGTATGTAACTTTACGCCACCTACAAAAGACACACCATCACTACTAAGCCTTGACGAGGTAGAGACGTTCTTTCATGAGTTTGGGCACGCTCTACACACTCTATTTTCAGACCTACAATATTCAGGTATCAGAGGTGTAAGCCGTGATTTTGTTGAGCTACCATCTCAAATAATGGAGAATTGGGCAATGGACCCACAGGTGTTAAAGTTATATGCAAAACACTATAAGACAGGCGAGCCAATACCAGCTGAGTTGATAGCAAAAATCAAGAGTAGCGCACTATTCAATCAAGGGTTTATGACTGTTGAGTATGTGTCTGCATCATACCTTGACCTTGACTACCATACTCTCAAAGCGGCTAATAATATTGATGTGCAAGCATTTGAAGATAAAGTGCTTACTGACAGGGCTATATTAACACAAATAGCACCACGATATCGTTCGAGTTACTTTAAGCATATATTTGCTGGTGGATACTCTGCTGGTTACTACGCTTATATATGGGCAGAGGTGCTAGATGCAGATGCTTATGAGGCATTTGTAGAGTCGGGAGATATATTTAATGTAGAGATAGCTACACGATTCAGAGAGAGCATACTTTCAAAAGGAGGTAGTAAAGATGAAGCGTTGCTATACCATGATTTTAGAGGTAAAGAGCCGAGTAAAACACCACTTCTTAAAAAGAGAGGTTTAGTTTAAAAGCATCTTGAATTATATAGATTAAATTATATAAATTAAAATCATAATTTTATATTCTCAACCACCAAACCACCAACCACCGAGCACAAAACCACATAACCACCAACCACCGAGCACAAAGTTCTATATTTAGTGTAATTTTGTGCTTATAGAAGTTCGAAGAGTACTTTAGTACTTGAGAATCTTTTATAAGTGCAAAAGTGCGCTAAAGATAGAGCTTCATCACAATTTGATACAGCAAAATTAACGAGAATGGAATATACTATTATTGATTACCCTAACGGCATAAAAGCTGTGTTAGGGAGAATTAAATCACCAGTTGTTCACTGCGCCATAACCATCGGTACAGGGTCGGCAGATGAAGACAAGCACCAATACGGGGCAGCACATTTTATCGAACACCTGCTATTTAAGGGGACAAAAAAGCGCAAACAATACCATATCAACTCGCTACTCGATAATGTAGGAGGCGAGCTAAACGCCTACACGACAAAAGAAGAGACCGTTATACACTCAACATCACTAAAGAGCGACTTCACAAAATCAATAGACTTGATATGTGACGTAGTATTCAACTCTACCTACGACACCAAAGAGATGGATAAAGAGCGTGCTGTAATCATTGATGAGATAAATTCATACAAAGACTCTCCTTCTGAGCAGATATTTGATGATTTTGAAGATATGATATTTAGTGGCACTCCATACGGTCACCCTATATTAGGTAACAAAAAGAGCCTTAAATCTATCGATAGAGTGCAGATACAATCTTTTATATCAAGGTGCTATAATACCGATAAGATAATATTTTCGACAATAGGAAACATAACCCCTGATAGGTTCAGAAAAATTTGTGATAGTTACTTTAGCGATATACCATCAAACATAAGAACATGGCAGCGAGAGGAGATATCTCTTTACACACCTAAAACGGTAGATATTGAGAAGCGTGGCTACCAATCACATATAATGTTAGGTACTCGAGCCTACTCTTACCTAGATAGCAAAAAGGTACAGTTAGCCCTCTTAACAAACCTGCTCGGAGGTAGTAGTCCTAGCTCTATATTATGCCAAGAGCTGCGTGAAAAGCGTGGGTTAACATATAACACCGAGGCTGCATACACATCTTTTGAGCGTGGAGGTGTATTTTCGATATATGTAGGGTGCGACAAAGAGAACAGAGAGAAATGCCAAGAGCTGATTGATCAAATAACCAAAAAGCTACGCACCGAAAAACTATCTGAACACAACCTATCTCGCTACAAACGCCAATTGATAGGTCAAGTAGCTATATCGGCAGATAACAATGAGAGCTTGATGCTGTCATCTGCCCGCTCGTTGCTTATATATAACAACATAGATAACTTTGAAGATATCGCCAGCAAGATAAGCTCTATCACCCCTAGCGATATATGTTCTGTTGCCGAGGAGATACTAGCTCCTGAGCAGCTTTCAAAATTGATATATAGATAATTATGGATTCTACAAATAAAAAAATAGAAGAGTATGTAAAGGCTCACACCACTCCCGAAGATGAGTTGCTGTTAAGCCTAGAGCGCAAAACCAACCTTTGCAGCGTGCAGCCACGTATGATATCGGGGCAGGTGCAGGGTAAAATACTCCAAATGCTGGTTGATATGCTAAAGCCAAAAAGAGTAGCTGAAATAGGCACTTTTACGGGTTACTCTGCAATATGCATGGCACGAGCGATGGATAAAGGGACTTCACTGCATACAATTGATATAAATGATGAGTTGAGCTACATACCGCAAGAGTATATTACTAAAGCTGGTCTTGATGATATTGTTACACTGCACGTAGGTAGCGCACTAGATGTTATTCCTGCATTAGGTGGCACTTTCGACCTAGTGTTTATGGATGGTGATAAGCGTGAATATATCGACTATTATAATATGTTGATGGATGGTGGCTATGTGGCTAGTGGCTCTTATATATTAGCCGACAACACACTATGGGATGGAAAGGTGGTTGACCTGCAACCCAAAGATTATAAAGATAGCTACACTATGGGTATAGTAGAGTTTAATAAAATGGTTGTTGAAGATAAGCGTGTTGAGGTGGTTATTGTCCCTTTTAGAGATGGAATGAGCTTTATTAAGGTGTTGTAATTTTTTTAATGGCACAAAAACTAAACCGTGATTGGCAGTAATAATAAATAGAGTTTATTATTACTGCCAATCACGGTTTAGTTGCCAATAATGCAAGGGTCAACGCCTATATATTAGAGTTTTCTTAATTAGCAAAGGTGTTATTAGTAATAATCTTATCAAAAGCCATGTTTCTAGTATATTGATTTCTATAAAGCATATACCCAAAGCTATTTCACTATG
>CAMQVM010000251.1 GCA_947038135.1 uncultured Rikenellaceae bacterium | reverse complement strand
GTATGAAAGTGCTCCAGATGCACCTCCCGATGCTCCTATTGTATAAGGAAATGTAACTCCATAATCCATAAAGGCATCTAACACACCCGCTGTAAATACGCAGCGCATACCTCCTCCCTCTAGCACTAAAGCAGTAGGGGTATTTAAAATATACTTTTTCATCTTCTGTTAGTTTTGTTCTATTAACTTGCAATATAGCTCTATCTTAACTCATCTTTATTTAATATAGAAGAGAAGAACTTAGAGGAAATTAAGCTTATAAATAGCTGTAACATACCAAATTATAGCACATATAAACTTTTAATAAGACAACAATAATAAAATCCTCATGAACAAAAAAAGGCTAATATGCTATATGTAAGCTATTAACCTTTTATATTTGTAAGTGACCTTGAAAGGAATCGAACCTTTATCCCAAGAACCGGAATCTTGAATTTTATCCATTAAACTACAAAGCCATAAGTAATAGGGTAGCTACAAATAAGATAATATCTTATCAAATAACTTATCTGTAACCAAGCACCTATATACTATATTATTACTCCCACTCAATCGTTGCAGGTGGTTTAGAGCTAATATCATACACTACTCTATTTATACCTTTAACCTTATTGATGATCTCGTTAGACATCTTCGCAAGAAACTCATACGGCAAATGCACCCAGTCGGCAGTCATTCCATCGGTAGAAGTTACAGCACGTAGCGCTACACAATTTTCATAAGTGCGCTCATCGCCCATTACACCAACAGTTTGCACAGGTAGAAGCATCACGCCAGCCTGCCATACTTCAGAGTATAAACCACTAGATTTAAGACCATTGATAAATATAGCATCTGCCTCTTGCAAAATGCGTACTTTATCGGCAGTCACCTCACCAATTATACGTATACCAAGCCCTGGACCTGGAAACGGATGACGGCTAAGTATAATTTCAGGAACTCCAAGCTCACGACCTACACGGCGAACCTCATCTTTAAATAGAAGACGTAGTGGCTCAACAATTTTAAGATTCATCTTTTCAGGTAGACCGCCCACATTATGGTGCGATTTAATTGTAGCAGATGGACCATTTACAGATATCGACTCAATAACATCAGGGTATATTGTACCTTGTGCTAGGTAGCGAGCATCTTTTATCTTCTGTGCCTCAGCATCAAACACCTCTATAAAGTCACGACCAATAATTTTACGCTTCGCTTCTGGATCTGTTACACCTGCAAGGTCACCGATAAATTTATCGCCTGCTCTAACACCTATAACATTTAAACCCATAGTTTTGTATGACTCCAACACATCTTCAAACTCATCTTTACGAAGCAGTCCCATATCTACAAATATACATATTAGGTTTTTGCCAATCGCACGATGAAGCAGCTCAGCAGCCACCGACGAGTCAACACCCCCCGACAAACCTAATATAACTTTATCATCGCCTATTGTTTTTTTAAGCTCGCTGATGGTGTTTGCTGCAAATGACGCTGGAGTCCAGTCGCCCTTAAGCTTACATATATCTATCACGAAATCTTTTATCAATACGCTTCCCTCAGTAGAGTGAAACACCTCTGGATGGAATTGTATTCCCCAGCTCTCTTCACCATCAATTTTAAACGCTGCCACCGCAACATCTTCGGTGCTTGCTACAATCTTAAAGTTGCTAGGTATAACAGCAATAGAGTCACCATGTGACATCCACACCTGCGATGTAGTGCTTAAATTTCCTACTAGTAAATCTTCTTTGTCTTTTACTGTAAGCATAGCACGACCATACTCACGAGTAGCAGACGGACGAACTTCTCCTCCAAATGTATGCGAAAGGTATTGAGCACCATAACACACTCCTAAAAGAGGAAGCTTACCTTTAATATCTGTAAGGTCAACCTGTGGCGCATTAGTGTCACGCACTGAACATGGGCTGCCTGATAAAATAACACCTTTATAGCCCTCTAATGTAGGGACTTTATTAAATGGGTGAATCTCACAATATACATTTAGCTCTCTAACTCTACGAGCTATTAATTGAGTGTACTGTGAACCGAAATCAAGTATTAAAATCTTTTCTTGCATAGCAAACTTATATAATTTGTTGTCTTATTAAATACTATACCCATTAAGTGTGTATACATCTCTTAATGCATATTTTGTACAAAGATACTCAACTATTTTCAATTACCAATCAATTATGGTGTTATTTTTATTAAAATGTGATTTTTTATCGAAAATGGTAGATGTTAATATCTTTTAGAAATAATTTCTTTAGATAAGTAGTTTATCAAAAAATTGTATTATCTTTGTGGTGTTAATTTAATTTATTCATTAAATATAGTGTAGATATTATGCTGCAACAGATAAGAGAAATATATAAATCGTTGGCTGAGTTTGAGAAGAGGTTTGAAGAGACCAACCGTGTTACTGTTAATGAGGCATTGATACTTTCGGTTATTAAGGGTAGGAGTATCTCTGCTTCGCAAATTGCTAGTGAGGTGTCGATGACTCCTTCAAATGCTTCTAAGACTTTGAAGAATATTGAGGGTAAATGGCTTATTGAGCGTGCTGTTGGGGCTCATGATCGTCGACAGATGTATTTTAAGCTTACTGCTGAGGGTGAGTCTTTGCTTAACCGTATATCATTTAATCGTATTGATATGGATGAGCGGTTGGAGCGGTTGCTTGTTAGGTAGTTTTGTTTCTTATGGTTTCCATGCAGGGATAGAGAAACGTAGTTTCTCGCAAAAAGTTTGGGTGTTCCCTTTTTAAAGGGGGCAGTCTTAGCCTCCATGCTCTGTTTTACTTAGCTTTTGGTGTTCTTAGCTCTGGGTGCACTTAGCTCACACGGCACGCACACCTTAAAGGCATCTTTTGCGTAGCAAAAGTGCGGTGTGCCGATGGGGTGAAGCCAACTTGCTCTTCAAGTGAATACATCTCTTTTTTTATAAAAACAGTAAATAAAAAATCGGTGCGAGAATTTTGAGACTACTACATCCCCGTCAAAACCATGTTTCGTTTGTTTTAATTTTGTAATATTCGCTTACTTGTGATTTGTGTGAAGCTTGCAGTATTTGCAAGCTTACTAAAAAGACCACCAATAAAACAAATTCTATTGGTGGTCATATTATATTAATCGCAAAACTTAAACACTATTTGCAACAATGATTTTACTTCGAGATTGACAAGATACAAACCATCATCAATCATTGTGTAGTATAATAGATGAAATGCACGCCTGTAAACTATTATAAATAATCCCTAACACAACGCACGTAGAAGCCTAAATAACCTTGGCCTGTGTATTGTCTAACATAAGCACTTCCAGCAGAGACACGCATTGTATATAGGTTTGTAGATGCCCAATAACCACTAT
>CAMQVM010000250.1 GCA_947038135.1 uncultured Rikenellaceae bacterium | reverse complement strand
TTAACACTCTTTCCCTACACGACGCTCTTCCGATCTGTTGCTAGTACTGCTACTTGCTCCATAAGAAGAGGTGCTTCTTTGTTGCGGTCTAACGCCATCACGACGCTGAGTATGGCTGTTAGTAGGTTTTCTTTTTATGTCAATCTTAGCTGATGCAAGGATGTTATCATCTATCTCTATCTCGTCACGATAAAACGCTTTGAAATGAGATATGACAACTTCATTAGAAGGAAACTCTTGATTGTATTCATAAGATTTAAACTTCATGAATTTCAAGATATCTGCTATCAGCTCATCTTTAACTTCACTGCTTTCTTTCTCTTTTATTATACTAATTACTCTACGAATATTTATTCCATATTGCTTATATCCGAAGTTAGCCTTTGGATACTCTATCTTTTGGGGCGATGGAAACAACTCCTCTTCAGTAGGAATAGTAAACGGTGAAAACACATCTAATTTAAACTCTGAAAGGATAAATATATGATCCCACAACTTATGTTTAAAATCATGTGTATCTCTTAGGTGACTGTTAAGATTACCCATAACATCAATCACTACATAGGCTTGACGTGTGCGCTCCTCCTTATCTTCTATTGTGGACAGCCCTTTTACCATATTTTGAATATGGCGACCGTACTCAGGAAAAAGCAATTTTTCCCTATCTGAATTATAATCCTCTGGAATCATATATTTATTAAACGATGAAATTATTTTATTTTAAGAATCTATCTATATGAGTGACACAATCATTACCACACATAATAAATAGTAAATTTTGACAGCTCTAGTTTGTTAATCTATCTGTTATATAGTTTGCAAATATACATAACTTTTGCCAATTAAAAAAATTAAACACTATATTTGTTGCAGTAACACAAATATCAGACCGTTTAATTTGCTTTAATCTCTTAGTTATTACATATAATCAGATATAATTCTATACATCTAGTTTTAACAGCTCTACTACTTCACCAATGTTAGGAATCAATACTTTCATGCCCACTCTACGTGCCTCAGACTCAAATACTATTGGGGGGTCAAATATTGGCTCTTGTGAGAGTTTAAAAGTTCCATAATGCATAGGAATAGTGACTTTAGCACCCATAATATCGGCAGCTCTTAATGCTTCGTATGGCGATATATGGTTGCGTTCTAAAAACCAACGTGGCTTATAGGCACCAATACCCATAATAGCATAATCAACACCTCCAAAGAGCTCTTTTACCTCTTTAAAATGGTCGGCAAAGCCAGTGTCGCCACTGAAGTATATTTTTATACCAGCACACTCTATCATATATGCTCCCCATAGGCGGCGGGCACTATCTGTTACTGAGCGTTTGCCCCAGTGGTGTGATGGTAAAAATGTTATCTTTACATCGCCAAAAACTATCTGTTGGTACCACCCTATTTCATTAATTTTTGAATATGGCGCCCATTTTCGCAGTAGCTTCTCAAAGCCTAAACCTGCCACTATTTCGATATGAGGACTACTCTTAGCAAGCGACTTTAC
Organism: uncultured Rikenellaceae bacterium; assembly: GCA_947038135.1. Lineage (GTDB taxonomy): Bacteria > Bacteroidota > Bacteroidia > Bacteroidales > Rikenellaceae > CAMQVM01. The sequence goes on along the minus strand of CAMQVM010000250.1, from coordinate 1,850 downwards.
ACTCCGTTTATCGGCATGGTCGAAGTGATCATGGCTTAGTAGAAGTATATCTATTTCAGTGATTTTATTTGGCGATATAGGCATACGGCTCTTTCGCTGTACAAAAGGTATATTCCAAAATACAGGGTCGATAATAAGCCTCTTTCCGCCAATTGTAATAACAAAAGAGCTGTGACCAAGCCACACCAAAGTATTATCGGCTAAATCACGTATTGGTTTTAGTGCTTCTACCATAGGTTCCCAGCTCACTCCATAATTTATGATTGAACGCTCTTTAAAGATGGGAATTTTCCAATTTGCTATGCTCTTTAGTGCCGAATGCTTACGTTTTATATTTACATACTTCCCTTGAACCTGGCGGTTGCCTGCCCAGTTTGTACGTACCTGTCCGAGTATGTGATTTTTCTTTATCATAATCTACTATATAAAAGTTGCACTACTTTGTTACAACAACAAGGTAGTGCAAATATTTATTAATAGCAAATTAAACACCAACTATTTTTTAGAAATGAGGTATTGCGCTATCTGTACAGCATTTAGGGCAGCGCCTTTTTTAATTTGATCACTCACACTCCAAAATGTTATCCCTTTAGGGTTAGATATATCTTTACGAATACGTCCTACATATACAGGGTCGCATCCAGCAAGGTTAAATGGCATAGGATACTCTTTAGCAGCAAGGTTATCAACAACTACAATACCCTCAGCCTTTGCAAAAGCATCTTTTACAGCCTCAATAGACACAATATCTTGCGTCTCTACCCATATAGACTCACTATGAGCACGCATGACAGGCACACGTACGCACATTGCGCTAACCTCTATATCTGAGTGCATGATTTTGCGTGTCTCGTGATACATCTTCATCTCCTCTTTGGTATATCCGTTGTCGGTAAACACGTCTACCTGCGGTATAACGTTATAGGCTAGCTGATATGCAAACTTATCTACCGTAGGCTCTTCGCCATTAACTATCTGCTTATGCTGCATAACTAGCTCGTCCATAGCAGTTGCTCCTGCACCACTAGCTGCTTGGTATGTAGACACGTGCACACGCTTAATAGTAGATAGGTTTTCGATAGCCTTAAGGGCTACTACCATCTGAATTGTGGTGCAATTAGGGTTTGCGATAATATTGCGTGGTGTAACGAGTGCATCTTCAGCATTTACCTCAGGCACAACTAATGGAACATCTACATCCATACGGAAAGCGCTTGAATTATCAATCATGATAGCTCCATGCTTAGTTATAGTCTTTTCAAACTCTACCGATGCCGCTGCTCCAGCAGAGGTGAAAGCTATATCTACACCCATAAAATCATCGTTGTGCTGAAGCAGTTTTACTGTCAGCTCCTCACCCTTAAAGGTGTGCTTTGTACCTGCGCTTCTGCTAGAGCCGAAAAGAAGCAGCTCTGTTACTGGAAAATTCTGCTCGTCTAATACTCTTAGAAACTCTTGACCTACGGCGCCACTTGCGCCCACGATTGCTATTTTCATATATTACTATAAAATGTGGTTACTTTTTTAATTATTATCGCTACAAAAGTAGTTAAATTTCATGTATAGACAATATGCAAAGTCAATAAAGGTGTGTTTTTTATCAAAAAAGGCTAATAAAGATAAGTTTTTTACATTTATTGCACTTTTTTTACACTCTTTATTTATCTGAAATATAGCGATTTATAAAAAAACATGAAAAAAAGATGGAAAAAAGATGGAAAAAGTTTTGGAAGTTTATAAAAAAGCTATATCTTTGCACACGTAATCATAAGGTTACAACATAAACATTCCTTGTTAGCTCAGTTGGTTAGAGCACCTGACTGTTAATCAGGGGGTCCTAGGTTCAAGTC
>CAMQVM010000249.1 GCA_947038135.1 uncultured Rikenellaceae bacterium | reverse complement strand
GTGGAAATAAAGCTCCAAATGCGTCGACCAGGATAGGTAGATGTTCTAACTCCCACACGCGCTCCTTGTCCTATAACAACACCTAATTTAACACGACCTGTATCTATTTTAAGACCTGAAAATTTCGTAATTATACTCTGCTTATCATGTCTTAGATTAGATGATATAAACCCTGCACCTATATTTACATCATTATCAACAATACTATCTCCAAGGTAGCTAAGGTGGCAAATATTTACATCTTTACCAACAATTACGCTCTTAAGCTCGACACTATTACCTACTCTGCATCTATCACCAACCGAGCTGTTACCTCGAATATAACAGTTAGGACCAATAGTGCAATCGTCTCCTATAACAATATCTCCTTCAATATAGCTACCACTTTTTATGGTTGTGCCCTTACCTATTGACACCCTACCTTTGATAGTTACACCTTGCTCGATAGTTGCAGCTTTTGATATAACATTGTTTATTGCATCGGTGCTATGCTGTTCGGCGCAGCTAACCAAGCTCCAACTGTAAGGTATATCAAACTTTGGCTTATCAGCATCTTTAGGGTAGTATCCATCTGCTGTATAATCGACACTCTTTAAGTAGCTTGTATCGGTAGTTATTTTGCACCCTAATTGAGTAGCTAGAACCTCAAAAAGCAGTTCGTGCTCTTTAGGCACTACTACAACTATATCATCATATTTTTGACACCTATTATATATTAGATGCTCTAATAGTGAGACATTAAATATAACAATAAGTGCATTAGGTTTATTTATTGTTAGTGGGTAGCACCCTTTGTTTTGAGTTGTTGCATCTATAATAACCCTACTTCTATTCATAATCGATAGAGTAGTGCAGCCCGATGCTCTTTTTGAGGTCTTGGGCGTGCTTTATTATAAGATATCCAACAGTTATCATGTTGCGCAGTTCGCATAGTGAAAGCGATAAAGTAGAGCTTTTGTATAGCTCTTCGGTCTCTCGGTATATTATATCTAACCTTTTAAAAGCTCTTTCAAGGCGTAAGTTAGAGCGCACCACACCAACATAGTTGCTCATTATTTGCTGCATCTCTTTGTAGCTTTGAGTAATCATAACATACTCTTCAGGGTGCGAGGTGCCTTTGTAATCCCAATCAGCAATATCGTTAGTTATAGTTATATTGTCGATTGTAGAGAGTATATTTTGAGCTGCTGCTTCGGCAAATACCACTGCTTCGATAAGCGAGTTTGAGGCCAACCTGTTAGCACCATGCAGCCCTGTGCACGACACCTCACCAATAGCATATAGGTTACGGATAGAGCTTTGAGAGTTGAGGTCTACATCTACACCCCCGCAGCAGTAGTGTGCCGCTGGAACTACTGGTATCATATCTTTGGTGATATCAATACCAATCGAAAGGCATTTATTATATATATTAGGAAAATGGTTTATTATATCTTGAGGGTCACGGTGAGTAACATCTAAATATAGATACTCGTCGCCACTAATTTTCAGCTCATTATCTATCGAGCGAGCTACAATATCACGTGGGGCAAGTGATGCCAGAGGGTGGTACTTTTGCATAAATTCTTTACGGTCACGAGTACGTAGCACTGCTCCAAACCCCCTTAACGCCTCAGTAATAAGGTAAGATGGGCGCTCACCAGGGTTGTATAAAGATGTTGGGTGAAACTGTATAAACTCCATGTTTTTAATCACCCCCTTAGCCCTGTGTACCATAGCTATGCCATCTCCCGTAGATACTAAAGGGTTTGTTGTAGTGTGGTATATGTTACCCACGCCGCCAGTAGCAAGAACTGTAACTTTTGACATTAAGGTATATACCTTTTTAAGCTTTAAATTTAGCACATAAGCACCATAACACTCAATATTAGGGGTAGATTTCTTTACTAGCTCTCCACGGTGGTGCTGTGTTAAGATATCAATAGCAAATTGATGTTCTAATATTTCGATATTAGGGTGGCGCTTTGCTCTTTCAACTAGTGCACGCTGAATTTCATTTCCAGTGTTATCTTTATGGTGCAATATACGGTGTTCGCTATGCCCACCCTCACGAGCAAGGTCATATCTACCGCCTTTTTTATCAAACTTTACGCCCCAATGTATAAGCTCTTTTATCTGCTCTGGAGCCCACTCTATAACTCTTTTAACCACCTCCTCATTACACATATAAGAGCCACAAACTAAGGTGTCTTCTATATGCCTTTTAAAGTTGTCGGGCTGGTAGGTTACAGATGCTATTCCACCTTGTGCTTTATTGGTGTTTGTGTTAGATACATCACATTTAGCGACAATGGCTACTTTTTTGTTCTGCTCGGCAAGCTTAAGGGCAAGCGATAACCCTGATATGCCTGAGCCGATTACTAAAACATCAACATTAATATTCATAATATCTATAAAATTTAATAATTATATAAAGTGCATTTTCATAAAATATTTAGTGCCAAAAGGCAAATAATTACTAAAATTTAATGCAGTTTAACAATTTATATTTTGTGACAACGTCAAAAAGGTTACCTTTGTCAAAGATTTAAAACCGAAAGGTGTTAAATCGAACGACAAATATATGTATAAATGTACTCTAAAACAAAGTTTTAATAAAATATTAAAGTATTATGAAAAAGTTAATTCCTAACATCTTAACTCTCTGCAATCTATTTTGTGGATTTCTTGCTATCAAATCAGCTGTTGATATGAACTTTACAATGGCGTTTTACTTGGTAATTGCAGGTATAGCATTTGATTTCCTTGATGGGCTAGCAGCTCGAGCACTTAAAGCATACTCTGAAATAGGCAAGCAGCTCGACTCTTTAGCCGATTTAGTAACATCTGGAGTAGCTCCTGCAATGATAGTATATATGTTAGGTTTGGAGTATGTAGCTGTTTTAATTGCAATGTTTGCAGCGCTTCGACTAGCTAAATTCAATGTCGATGAGCGTCAAACAAGCAGTTTTGTAGGTTTGCCAACACCTGCAAATGCTATGTTTTTTGTTGCAATAGGATATATAGTAGAGAACTACCCAACTACATCACTAGGCTTCTACTTTCAAAATAATATAGTGCTTAGCTTCTTTACACTTCTGTTTTCATACCTTATGATAGCAGAGATTCCTATGTTCTCGTTAAAGTTTAAAAGTTACAAAATTAAAGAAAATTGGGTTATTTATAGCTTTCTTATAGTATCACTTGCATCAATTGTTATTTTCAAAGTATTTGCTATACCTTTTATCATAATTGGTTATGTATCTGTGTCAATTATATCTACTTTTATAACTTCAAGGAGTAAATAAACTATAATAAAAAACAATAAAAAGTATATAATCACACATTTATATCAATATTATGTGGTAAAAATAGGGTGATTATATATTTTTTTATAT
>CAMQVM010000248.1 GCA_947038135.1 uncultured Rikenellaceae bacterium | reverse complement strand
AAATGACACACAGTCGCAAGGAGGCATACTTCATGGCAACTGGCTATCAGGCATTGAGGCTATTGATGAGGTCTTTTTAGGTCCACAAACAGGACTACCAGACACCTTAGCTAACAACAAAGGACGCAACACCTATTACTTTTTACCTTTTCTTTTGGGTATGATAGGTATATTATATCAAGTTACAAAAGACAGAAACAATTTTACAGTAGTATTTTGGCTCTTCTTTATGACTGGTATAGCCATTATACTATATCTTAACCAGCCACCAGCACAGGTGCGTGAGCGTGATTATGCATTTGCTGGATCGTTCTATGCCTTTTCGATATGGATGGGTCTTGGTGTGCTTTGGTTTTTTGATATGATACACAAAAAAACCAAGCTAAACAAAAAAATATCAGCACTACTTGCAACAGCTATATGCTCGGTGGTGCCTATTATATTGATTGCACAAAACTGGGACGACCACGACCGAAGCAACAGATATGTAACACGTGACCTTGGCGAGAGCTACCTTGAGGCTGCACTTCCAGGCTCAATAATACTTCCTTATGGCGACAACGACACCTTTCCACTATGGTACAACCAAGAGGTTGAGGGTGTTCGTACAGATGTACGTATCATGAACCTTAGCTACCTTGAGGGTAACTGGTATGCTGAGCAGATGCGTGACAAGTCGTATGATAGTGAGCCAGTAGAGCTTACTCTTTCACGTGAGTTTTACAGAAATAACGATGTTATGATAGTTCATGACATACTCAAAAAACCTATGACAATAGCACAGGTATTAAAGTATTTAGGTGGCGACTCAAAACTAAAAAGAGCTATTGAAAAGACCTACAATGTAGGTAGAGAGGTAGTACCAACAACAACTATACTGATACCAGTAAATAAAAAGAATGCTGTTAAATCGGGGATAATACGTGCAGATGAGGCTCACCTAGCTCTTGACACCATTGAGTTAAAGCTCACAGGAAACTCGATAACTAGAGCTCAACTGCTGATTCTTGATGCTATTAGCACAGCAGACTGGAGCAGAGCATTATCGTTTACGCAGCCTAGTGCACTATCATCTATTGGCATAGATAAGTACCTTCAGATTGATGGTTACTCATATAGATTTGTACCATTTAAAACCTCTGGTGGGTTTATGGAGCGAGGAAGAATAGACTCTGAGTATCTTTATGATGTTCTGATGAATAAGTTTAAGTTTGGAAATATTAAGGATCCAGATGTTCATATAGACTACTTTATCGACTACACTATTGGTGCAACACAGGTGCGTAACACCTTCGGACGACTTGCAAAGCAGCTTTTACAAGAGGGTGACACTGTACGTGCTGTACAGGTGCTTGACAGAATCAACGAAGAGGTGCCACACAGCAAAATTAACTACAACTATAATAGCAATGCTATCATTGAGGCGTTATATGAAGCTGGCGAGACCGAAAAAGCTGATTCACTACTCATAGGGTTTAAAACACAGGTGATGCAACATATCAACTACTTCGCTAAATTTGATAAAAGCCAAGCTCCTGCATTGAGTTCAGATATGAATGAAAATTTAATATATCTTCAAAATATATATGTGCTAGCAAACACCTATGGAAAGAAAGATATAAAAGATGAGCTAGAGCCTTATTTAGTACTTTTAAAGTAATAAAACAAGCTAATAGAAACACAACAAAAAAAGAAAAATTGCATTATTTTGCGATTTTTCTTTTTTTTATAATAATTATTAATACCTTTGGTAAGATTTATGTGAGATATCAATTTATTTAAATACAATTTAAAAAATCTGTAATAATGAATGTTGCGAATTTAATGATGAACCTGGAGCAAAGACACCCAGGTGAAGTCGAGTATCTACAAGCGGTAAAAGAGGTATTAATCTCTATTGAAGAGGTGTATAATCTACACCCTGAGTTTGAAGCTAATAAAATAGCTGAGCGTATAGTTGAGCCTGACAGAATATTTACCTTTAAAGTGGCATGGGTAGATGACAAAGGCGAAATTCAAGTAAACATAGGTTACAGAGTACAGTTCAATAATGCTATTGGGCCATACAAAGGAGGTTTACGCTTTCACGCTAGTGTAACAGTTAGCACTTTAAAGTTTTTAGGCTTTGAGCAGACTTTCAAAAATGCACTTACAACACTACCTTTAGGAGGTGGTAAGGGAGGTTCAGACTTCAACCCACGAGGTAAATCTGATGGCGAGATAATGCGTTTCTGCCAAGCATTTATGCTAGAGCTATGGCAATACATAGGACCTCAAACAGATGTTCCTGCTGGTGACATAGGTGTTGGCGCACGTGAAATAGGATACTTATATGGTATGTATCGTAAGCTAGCACGTGAAAACACTGGTGTACTAACAGGTAAAAGCATGGGCTTTGGAGGTTCACTTATACGCCCAGAGGCTACTGGATTTGGTGCTGTATATTTTGTTAAACGTATGCTTGAAAATCAAGGTATCTCTATGGAGGGCAAAACCATTAGTGTATCAGGGTTTGGTAACGTTGCATGGGGTGCTGCTTTAAAAGCGGTAGAATTTGGCGCTAAAGTAGTTACTATATCAGGACCTGACGGATTTATATATGACCCTGAGGGTCTTGATGCTGAAAAGATTGAGTATATGCTTGACCTTCGTGCATCTAACAATGATGTTGTAGAGCCTTTTGCAGAGCGTTTTCCATCGGCTACATTTACTAAAGGGGCTAAACCTTGGTCGGTAAAGGTAGATATAGCTATGCCATGCGCTATACAAAATGAGCTTAACGGCGACGATGCTAAGATGCTAATTGATAATGGTGCAATATGTATAGCTGAGGTGTCAAACATGGGTTGCACGCCTGAGGCTATTGATGCTCTGATTGAAGCAAGGGTGATGTATGGACCTGGTAAAGCTGTTAATGCTGGTGGCGTTGCTACATCTGGATTAGAGATGACACAAAATGCAATGAAGCTAAACTGGACTGCCGAAGAGGTAGATGCCAAGCTACACCAAATAATGATGTCTATACACGATGCTTGTGTGGAGTATGGCACAGAGGCTGGTGGCTATATCAACTACATGAAAGGTGCTAATATCGCTGGATTCATTAAGGTAGCAAAGTCTATGGTTGAGCAAGGTGTTGTTTAGGTAATATATAATAAATTAACTTGTACTGAAGTTATTAAGCACAAGTTAATTTAGCTACAATGATTTTAGTTAAAGTTACTACTTTGACTACTATATAATAGTTAGCCCGCTACGGTTTTGAATCGTAGCGGGCTAACTATTTTATGAAATACTAAGTACCGATAATATATTTGTCAGTGTGATATTTCACTCCGATTATCACCCCTAGATAGGGAGATTCGCAAAACGTTAAATATACTTATG
>CAMQVM010000247.1 GCA_947038135.1 uncultured Rikenellaceae bacterium | reverse complement strand
AATCGAAGTACCTCTTTTACGAGCGATGTGCACTACTCATGGATCGGGGTATTACAAGCTACTAATGAAGATTATAGCCGTAGTGGATATGATAGAGGGCACATGGTTCCATCGGCAGATAGAAATGATACAAAAGTAGAGAATAGAGCAACATTTTCTCTATCTAATATAGCACCACAAACACCACGGTTAAATCGTCAAACGATAAATATGTTAGAGCAGCAAATTAGAGAGTGGGCGCAGAAGTATGATTCACTGCATATTGTTACGGGTGCTATTGTAACCGATAATAAAAACCGTCCTGCAAAGACAATAGGTGATGGGGTGGCGATACCACAATATTTTTATAAAGTGGTGGCTATGCGTTACAAAGGCGAGTTTAAGGCGGTTGGTTTTTTGATGCCTAATATAACAGATGTAGATTCCGATTATCAAACATATATAACTACCATAGATAAAATTGAGGAGGTGGCAAAGATTGATCTTTATCACAGTCTGCCTGACTTGCTCGAGGGTAAAATGGAGAGCGAGGTAGACAATAGTATATGGAAGTAATATTTTAATATTCAGTATGAAATTTGAGGAGGTAATCGTAGTTCTATCTATATGTAAAATATATCTATTGGGTTTTTTTGGTGCATTTACTATGTTGTTATTGCTTGTAAAACCTTCGGACATTACAACAATTTGATTTATTAGTAAGTTATAAAGTGTTGCGCAACTATCAAACTTATAGGTGGTTGTCATTTTAATAATAGACAATATGTATATATTTAAATTTATCATATCGATTATAAGGTGTATTTGTCTATTTTTGTATCTTAATTTTAACAATAATAAATTAGAAATGAAAAAAACTGTACATAAAATTGCGTTCTTCGCATTAGCAATTTTCACCTTAGCTTCTTGCCAAAAGGTAGATGAGTTATCAGATGTTACAAGTGTAGATGCTGTAACTGTTGTTAGTGCAAAATCGGTTGCTACACCAGATGCTGTAATAGTTACTGATACCACTATTATTAAAGGAGATACTATTATAGTACCCTTGCTTGCAGGAGCAAATTTTTTTCCTGCTGTTTTAACTTTTGATATTGTAACAACGGGTGTTGAGCAGATAACAAACTTAGAGGAGGGAAACAAATTAACATTCGACAACTTAACCCATATTCGTAAGTTTTATACAGTGGCAGCTAGTGGGGCTACTGCAACCTGGTTTGTTAAAGTCCAGAATATGGCTACAAATGAGGGGGCTGAGGTATTACGTGCAGAGTCTGTTTATATAGCAGAATCAGAGGCACTTGGATTTGCTGAGTACTGTATAATAGATCCATTGAAGAGTTCAGTTTTACTACCTATTGTCAATTATAGGCAGGCTTATCCTTCATCAGCTAATATTAAGTTTGTTTTAAGTGATGGCTCTAAGATAATTAGTGATATAGCGGTTAATGAAGATGGTTCATATACCTTTGAATTCAATGATAAAAACCATAAAAACAGTATAACAGTATCTTCGCAAACGGGTAATACCAAAGAGTGGAGTGTAGGGTTAAAGCTTTTGTCTGATTATACTACTGGGTCATTTCCAGTATCACCTTATATAAAGAGTATTCTTAATATCGATCCTTCTGTTTCTATCGAGAACAACTCTTCTGTTGAGATAGTTAGAGTTTCAACAGTGTATGAAACACCTTTTCCTGCAAAGGGAGCTATTAATATAACTGTAGAAGAGAGTAAGCTGCGAGCTGTACAGTTTCCTGTAAAGGTGAAGCTTGATTTTCCAAAGGTTGAGAATCAGTCATTTATATGGCTTCCTAAAGATGGAATATTTACTTTTGATGAATATACAGATATCGTAATTTATACACAAGAGGCAATTACTGGATTGGTTAAAAGGTGGAATGTATCTCTTATGCCAAAGCCTAATACTATTATTTCAGATGTTGTGTTTACTGAAATAACTAGCTCTAAAGTCCCTAATTTAACTATGGCAAACCCTATTGTGTTTGATAAAAATGCACTCAAAATTGTTTTTCCTATAACTTGGAACGGAGGTGTTATTTCAGCTAATACAGACCTCGGTGTAAAATTTGGATTTACATATATTAGTCCTGATGGTAAATTAATTAATAAAAGTAGGCAGTCGTTATCTAATTTAAATAGTATATTATCTGTTACTGTTCCTGCTGCTTCGGGACCAGTATCTCAGAAATGGAATATATACCTACACGATACAAATGCAGTAGACAAAAGCAGTGTTGCATCGGTGTCAGGTTTCAGCGCAGACTACTACTATACACCTAAAAACGAGATGACACTTAACACAAATGCTGAAGTTGATAGTGATACTAAAACATTAACCCTTGCAGTAAACTCGGGAGTTGATGATATGCCACTAACCGTTGATCTTTACAATATTAAGCTTAGCAATGGTATGGCAAATGTTAAAGAGCCACAGTTTAATAGTGCTAAAGAGCCGATTGTGTTTGATAATATCTCTTCTAAGTACAACTTTACTGTTGTGGCTGAAGATGGTGTTACTGAGCAGGTGTGGACAGTGCAACTTGCAAATGATGTTACACCACTAGGTACAACAGCTAATTTAAATAGCGTCGTTATTAAAGGTGTTACTGAAGGAGTAGTAGTAGTGAATAGCGATATTAGCGACTTTGAAAAGCTTGTAACACTTGATATTGTTGGTGATGTGCTTCCTATATATATATCGGCTAATTTTGTAACCTCTGATAATTCATATATCACCGGTCTTAACAATAATATGTTGCTGTTTTATACTGAAAAAGAGGTGAATACTTTTACGATAACATCGCAAGATGGCAAGACCTCTAATGAGTGGAGAGTAAAGCTTAAAAAGGCTAGCAGAGAGCAGATTCCAAATAGTGGTTTTGAAAAGTGGGGTAAATTTGCAGATGTAAATGGAGGTACTACTACTCTTGATCCTATTCCAGGAGTTGGATATGGCTGGGCAACAGCAAATTTAATGCTTGCAGGTATGGGTGTTGAGGGCACAAAGGCTGTAGGTCATCTTGATGGGTTTGCTGCGCAGATGTCTACTGCACCACAAAACACAATTGTTATGGGTGATATAATTGCTACTGGAACAGTCTATTCGGGCAAGTTCGATGCTACTGATATGTTCGAGAAGATTCCTACACCTTGGTTAATGACAGATTTTGGTGTTCCTTTTACTGGCGAGCCTAAGTCATTTAGCTTTGATGTTAAGTATAAAGCAGGTCCACAGCTTCAGGTAGCTCTACGAAGAGCTAATATCACTGATCCTGAGCCTGACCCATCAAAGCCACTACCAAACTTCAAGATATTTGATGTTGATGGAGTAGATGAGGGGCATATATGGATCAAACTGCTTCACTGGCCT
>CAMQVM010000246.1 GCA_947038135.1 uncultured Rikenellaceae bacterium | reverse complement strand
TTATTTCTTGTTAGTGAGGGTGTAAGACAGTCTGGTGGTTTAAACTACCTAGTGAAAAATATTCTTCCTTCACGTAGGCGTACCTTACCGTTTATATTAGCTAAGATGCTCCCTGCGGTGGCTGCAATATCGGCTTTTTTGAATAATACAGCAGTAGTAATTATATTTGCACCAATAATAAAAAAGTGGGCTGACAAGATGAACTTGCCTGCCACAAAGTTTTTAATACCCCTATCATACGCCACAATACTTGGTGGGTCGTGTACACTTATAGGAACATCTACCAACTTGGTGGTGCACGGCATGATGCTAGATGCGGGCTACGAAGGCTTTTCAATGTTTGAGCTAGGACAAGTAGCTGGTGTTGTTGCAGTTGTAGGGATAATATATTTAATTATAGCATCAAATGCGCTACTACCTGGTAATCGCATACTTAGAAAAAATATAATTAGCACCGACTCAGCAAAAGAGTATCTTTACGACGTGTTGATAGTTCAAAACAGCAAGAGAGTAGGAGTAGAGATACAAGATGGCAAGGTAGATTTTTTACCTATGATGCGTGTTAAAAAGGTAAAGAGAGGCGACGAGTATATATCAGTATTTCAGCAAGATATAACAATTGAGGAGTGTGATATATTACTTTTAGAGGGTAAGTCAGATAGTGTAGAATCTATTCTTAACTGCGATGGTGTGAAACTTTCATGCCTCGACAGAGACGAGATGAGAAAGTTTGCTAAGAAAGATGCAGTACAGATTGAGGTAGTTATAGCACCACGATTTAAAGGAATGAATCGTAAATTAGTAGATTTTGACTTTTTTCGCCACTACGGAGCGGTAGTTATAGCTATTGTTCATAACGGCGAGCAGGTACGAAAAGATATCGATTCGCATATAATAAGAGAGGGCGACACATTTGTGCTTGTTGCAGATAAACATTTTGCAGACCTTTGGGGCGACTCTAGCGGTTTTTATATGATTTCAGAGATAAAAGATTTTAACCTGCCTGCAAACAAAATACGTAAATGGTCGGCTGTAGCACTTATCATCTTTATGGTGACAGGAGCAACATTTGGAAAGTATATTCCTAACGATGGCACAATGCAGTATGATATGTTCTTTTTCTCAGCCATAACGATGATTATTATGGCATGGACGAAGATGTTTCCTGCAAAAAAGTATACAAAATATGTTAGCTGGGATATATTAATAGCAATAGCCTGCGCTTTTGCCATTAGTAAAGCCATGCTAAACTCAGGAATATCAGATATATTTGCATCATATATTATTGATATATCACACAACTATGGAGCACACGGAGCACTGTTTGCTGTATTTTTGCTAGCCATGACGTGCACCGAGGTGATAACAAACAACGCCGCTGCTGCAATATGTTTTCCTATTGCCATAAGCGTTAGTAGTAAGCTAGGAGTTGACCCTACACCATTTTTTGTGGCGATATGTATTGCAGCATCAGCAAGCTTCTCGACACCAATAGGCTACCAAACAAACTTGATAGTACAAGGTATAGGAGGCTACAAATTTAAGGACTACCTGCGTATAGGTCTTCCTATGAATATAATAACATTAATAATATCTATGACACTAATTCCGTTGATATGGAAGTTTTAGTGAATTGTATAAAAATATAAAGTAATAATACTACTTATGATGGATAACAAAGAGATATATCCCGTATTTGATAAGATGTTATCAAGGAGCGATAAAGAGGAGCTTCTTGGACAGAAGGCAGTAATGATATGGTTTACAGGTCTATCAGGATCTGGGAAAAGCACCTTATCAATAGCCCTTGAAAGAGAACTATTTGCTAGAGGATATATTTGCAGACTGCTTGATGGCGATAACATACGCTCGGGCATAAACAAAAACCTAACATTTTCACCAGCAGATAGAATAGAAAACATCAGACGCATAGCTGAGGTATCAAAGCTATTTGTAGAGAGCGGCATAGTAACTATGGGAGCATTCATAAGCCCTACAAACGATGTGCGTGACCTTGCAAAGAGCATTATTGGTGAAGAGAACTTTATTGAGGTGTATGTATCAACACCAATATCGGTGTGCGAAGATAGAGATATAAAAGGTCTATACAAAAAGGCACATAGCGGTGAGTTGAAAGAGTTTACAGGTGTATCATCGCCTTTTGATGAGCCAATGAACCCTGATATATCGCTAGATACATCAAAACGAGAGGTTGCAGAGTCGGTAGAGCTGCTACTTCAACTAGTTATTCCTAGAATAGAAAAAAAGAGATAAAAATATAAAATATAAAAAGCATGGAGCAGTACAGATTGACCCATTTAAAAGAGCTGGAGGCTGAGGCTATCCACATTATCCGTGAGGTAGTAGCAGAGTTTGACAACCCTGTAATGCTTTACTCAATAGGTAAAGACTCATCGGTGATGGCACGCCTAGCTGAAAAAGCATTTGCACCAGGAAAAGTACCTTTTCCACTTATGCATATAGATAGCAGGTGGAAATTCAAAGAGATGATAGACTTTAGAGAGCAGTACACAAAGGAGTTTGGCTGGGACCTAATAGTAGAGTCTAACGAGGAGGCATTTAATGCAGGAATCGGACCATTTAGCCATGGTAGCAAGGTACACACCGACCTTATGAAGACTCAAGCGCTTCTTGCTGCACTTGACAAACATAAGTTTGATGCTGCATTTGGTGGAGCTCGTCGAGACGAGGAGAAATCACGTGCTAAAGAGCGTATATACTCATTTAGAGATAGATTCCACCAGTGGGATCCTAAAAACCAACGCCCCGAGCTTTGGGATATATACAATGCAAAAGTAAACCCTGGAGAGTCGATACGTGTATTTCCGTTGTCGAACTGGACAGAGCTAGATATATGGCAATATATACGCCTTGAAAACATACCTATTGTACCTCTTTACTTCGCTAAAGAGCGCCCAGTGGTTAATGTAGGAGGTAACCTTATACTTGTAGATGACGATCGTATGCCTAAAGAGGTGAGCGATAAAGCAACTATGGAGATGGTACGTTTTAGAACACTTGGATGCTACCCGCTAACGGGAGCAGTGGAGTCGGAGGCTGACACTATCGAGAAGATAGTCGAGGAGATGATGACAACAACAAAAAGCGAACGCACAACACGTGTAATAGACTTTGACCAAGATGGTAGTATGGAACAGAAGAAGCGTGAGGGCTACTTTTAATCACAACAATAGTTTAGAAATCGTAAAGATATAAGTTATGAATAACATAGATGTAAAAGAGTTTTTAGATAGAGACGAAAAAAAGGACCTTCTTCGCCTGCTAACAGCAGGATCGGTAGATGATGGTAAATCGACTCTTATAGGTAGACTGCTTTTTGATAGTAAAAAACTGTAGATCGGAAGAGCACACGTCTGAACTCCAGTCACTCCGGAGAATCT
>CAMQVM010000245.1 GCA_947038135.1 uncultured Rikenellaceae bacterium | reverse complement strand
GCACTTGTTAACTCACCATTGGTTGAGAGCGCTGATGTTGAAATCACCAACAGTGTAGCTAATCAAGGAGTTATTGATGGAGTGTTGAGTTCAACAAAATCAATCGAGAAGAAGAACTTTACCATCGAAAACGACAAGATGGTTGTAACACTCTCAAACCGAGGTGGAGCAATTACATCGGTAGAGCTGAAAAATTATAAAGCATTTGGCGATAAGCCTTTGATGCTTTTTAATGAAAAAGGGTCTATCTTTAATATGAATTTACATCTTAAAGAGCAGATAAATACCTCTAATATTACTTTTGAAAATGTAGAGCAGAGCGATAGCACAATTGTGTTCCGTCTTTATGCAGACTCTGTGTCATATATAGATTTCAAATATGCAATTTTAGGCGATGGCTATCTTGTTGACTTTGATGTAGATATCGTTGGTATGGAGAATGTAATTCAACCATCACAACGCACAATAGATATCACATGGGCAAATATTGCACCGCAGCAAGAAAAGGGTTTCAGCTATGAAAGTCAGTATGTTACAGCTGCATACAAGCTGCAAAGCGAAAGTGGTATTGAAGAGTTGTCGGCAGGAGACAATAATGATGAGGAGATGGAAGGCAAAGTAGAGTGGGTTGCATTTAAGCAGCAATTCTTCTCTTCTATATTCGTAGCTAAAGGCGACAATTTTGCAGGTGGTGATATTAGCTACCAGATCGCTGAAGAGCATTCGGGTGATATCAAGTCTTTTAGATCAAACGTAATAGTTGATTATACATCTGATATTAAAGGTTATGATTTTGAGTTCTATTTTGGACCAAACTCTTATCCTGAAATGAAGAGCTATGATAGCTCATTTGAGAAGCTTATTCCTCTAGGTTGGGGTATCATAGGGTGGATCAATAGGTTTATTGTTATCCCTACATTCGATTTCCTTAGTCAGTATATCTCTAACTTTGGGTGGATTATCCTTATTTTAACAATCCTTATTAAGCTGCTTATCTTTCCATTTACGTATAAGTCATATATGTCAATGGCGAAAATGCGTCTGCTAAAGCCCGATATTGATGAGTTAAATACTAAGTTTCCAAACAAAGATGATGCAATGCAGAAGCAGCAGGCTTTAATGCAGCTCTATTCACGTGCAGGTGTTAGTCCTCTTGGGGGGTGTCTACCGATGCTGTTTCAGATGCCAGTGTTGATTGCTATGTTTAGGTTCTTCCCTGCATCTATTGAGCTTCGAGGTGAAAGTTTCTTGTGGGCTAACGATCTATCATCTTATGATTCGATTCTTCAGTTGCCTTTCGACATTCCTTTTTATGGAAATCATGTGAGTCTTTTTGCTCTACTTATGGGTGTGTCTATGTTTATCTCTACCAAGGTGAGTATGTCACAAAATAGTGCAGCATCTAGCCAGCAGGTTCCAGGAATGGCATTTATGACAACTTATCTTATGCCCGTAATGCTTATTGTGTGGTTTAATAGCTACTCTAGTGCACTTTCATACTACTACCTACTGTCAAACGTTATGACTATTGGTCAAACATATCTTATACGTCAGTTTGTAGATGAAAAAAAGCTACATGAAAAGATGAAAGCCTTCGCTAATATTCCTAAAAAGAAAAATAAGTGGCAACAACGTTACGCTGATGCTATACAACAGCAGCAAGAGGTAGCACAAACAAAGAAAAATTCTAAAAAATAGATAACTCGTTTCAATATGTAAGCTCACTTAAAGGTATATTTTAAGTGAGTTTTACTTTACAGAGATTATTGCTAAGCTAATATAATTACTAGCGTGAGTAAATAGTTTAAGAATTGGACAAAAGTAAATAGTTTATTATGGCGATAGAGATAATTCCAGCAATAGATATCATTGGAGGTGAGTGTGTAAGGCTCTCGCAGGGTGATTATGGCAAGGTTACAAAATATTCAACCTCGCCTTTGCAAATAGCAAAAGAGTATGAAGCGTTAGGAGTAAAGAGGCTTCATGTAGTAGATCTTGATGGTGCTAAGATGGCTAAACCTCAAAACCTTCATATCTTAGAGCAAATTACATCTGCTACATCTCTAAAAGTACAATATGGAGGAGGTATAAAAGATCGTGAGTCGCTTAGTGCGCTTTTCGATTGTGGTGCAGAGTGGGCTATATGTGGCAGTATTGCTGTTAACAACCCTACAATGTTCGCTGAGTGGTTAGAGGAGTTTGGAAGTGATCATGTTCTGCTTGGTGCTGATGTAAAAGATGGCATGGTGGCTACTCATGGTTGGTTAGAGACCTCTAGTGTGTCATTAGATCAAATAATCACTACCTTTATGCGTAGTGGTATGAAGCAGATGATTACTACCGATATAAGCAAAGATGGAATGTTGTGTGGTCCATCATTTGAACTATACGCTACGTTACAAGAGAGGTTTCCTGAAGTAGAGGTTATCGTTAGTGGTGGTATCAGTTCAATGAAAGATATAGAGAAGTTAGACAAAATGGGGCTCTCGAAAGTTATTGCTGGAAAGGCTATTTATGAGGGTAAAATTACATATAAAGAGATCGAAAAGTGGTTGCAAAGAGAATAATACCGTGTCTTGATATTAAAGATGGCGAGACTGTAAAGGGGGTCAACTTTATTAATCTTGTGAATGTTGGTGATCCAGTAGAACTAGGTAAAAGATATGCAGAGGAGGGGGCTGATGAGCTTGTGTATCTTGATATATCTGCTACAATCGAGGGGCGCAAAACGTTCGCTTCGCTAGTAGAGAAGATAGCCGCAAATATAAATATTCCTTTTACCGTAGGGGGTGGTATCTCATCTGTTGAAGATGCAGGTTTGTTGCTCCTTTCGGGTGCTGATAAGGTTACAATAAACTCCTCTGCGGTGGCACGTCCAGAGCTAATTACTGAAATCTCTAGTCGCTATGGTAGTCAGTTTATCATTGTTGCAATAGATGCTCGCATGGATGATGATGGCGTATGGCATGTAACCACCCATGGAGGGCGTAATGATAGCGGAAAAGAGCTATTTTCGTGGGCAAAAGAGGCGCAAGACAGAGGAGCAGGTGAGATTCTATTTACCTCAATGAACCATGATGGTACAAAGAGTGGGTATCCGATAGAGACCTACAAAAAGCTCTCAGAGATTTTAACAATACCAATAATAGCCTCGGGAGGGGCGGGTAGTGCAGAGCATATAGTAGATGTGCTGCACGATGGTAATGCAGATGCAGCCTTGGCAGCCTCAATATTCCACTACCGAGAGATTACAATAGGAGATTTAAAAACTAAGCTTAAAGAGCGTGGTGTTAATGTTAGGTAATTTTAAAAATTAGATATAATGATAAAGATTGAAGAGTTAGATTTTGATAAGATGGGCGACGGGTTGATTCCTGCCGTTATACAAGATGTAAATAACTTGCAAGTTTTAATGCTAGGAGATCGG
>CAMQVM010000244.1 GCA_947038135.1 uncultured Rikenellaceae bacterium | reverse complement strand
TTATTCTGCAAAGTTAATCATAATTAATACAATAACAAATTTTAATACAATAAAATGTCTGCAAATAAATTATTAACAACGATAATTTCACCCAATAATGACAAAAACAGCCACCTTATCAACACAAAACAATCACAAAATAATCACAAAATCACACAATCTCTTTACGCAATCTAGCCACGTGAATACCAAGCATTTCACGATATTTAGCAACTGTACGACGAGCTATAACATACCCTTTTTCTTTGAGTACATCCATAAGAGCCTCATCGGTAAGAGGGCGCATTTTATCTTCGTTATTCACACAATCCATAAGTATGCTTTTTACCTCACGAGAAGACACATCTTGACCTCCATCGGTCTGCATAGCCTCTGAAAAGAAAAACTTTAGAGGAATAATACCATACGTAGTTTGTATATGCTTACTATTTACAACCCTTGACACTGTAGATACATCAAGCTGTGTTTTAGTAGCTATATCTTTAAGAATCATAGGGTGCAACATAGCCTCCTCACCACTCATAAAATAGTCTCTTTGATACTCTAATATAGCATGCATTGTCAACATCAAGGTTATATCACGCTGCTTAATAGCAGATATAAACCAACGTGCAGAGTCCATCTTCTGCTTTATAAAAGTAGCAGCCTCGCTGTCATCGCCTTTACGTATTGCTTTACCATTTTTATGCTTGTTACGAACCATTAAGTCTTCAAGCATCTTTACATAGGTGGCATTAATTTTTATATCTGGAGCATTATAATGGTTGAGCGACAACTCTAGCTCACCCTCATTATCTTCTTCGAGCAAAAAGTCTGGTATAATTTGAATGTTCCCCTCATAAAGCATAGCTCCCGAATATTGATTTGCAGGCTTTGGTGTGAGTGTCAAAATCAAATCTATCACCGCTTTCAAATCAGACTCTGAAAGAGCTAGCTTCGACATTATTTTAGCATAATGCTTCTTTGCAAACTCCTCAAAGCAGTTGCTTAGCAGTTTATATGCCAGCTTCACTAAAGAGGTTTGCTCTCGGCGTGACAACTGAACAAGTAAAGACTCTTTTAAGTCTCTACATCCAATTCCAGCAGGCTCCAAACTTTGTATAACAGATACACATTTATCTATCTGCTCAGTTGGGATCTCTAAATTTTGCTTAAACTCAAAATCATCAGATATATCTTGGCTGCTCCTACGAAGGTAACCATCAACATCTAAATCGCTGATAAGGTATCGGCATACTTTTAGCTCCAGCTCATTAAGATCTAGGAAGTCTATCTGACCCTCTAGAAATTCTAAAAAAGAGATACTCTCTGGCAAGGGTACCGTCTTTGGCTTGTCGTCTTTAGAGTAGTTGTTTGCACTCAATTTGTAACTATAATTCGATTCTCCACTAGCATATTCATCGATATTATACTTCACTTGATTCTCACCACTAGCATCAGAGCTCAACACCTCATCTAAAACAGGGTTTTCCTCTATCTCTTGCTTTATTCTCTCTTCCAACATGGTGGCTGGAAGCTCTAACAATTTTATCATTTGTATCTGCTGCGGAGATAGCTTTTGGAGCATACTCTGCATCTGTCTATGGCCAATATTTGTCATACTCAGGTAGGTTTTTTATCTAATACAACAATAACTGTACCAATAATTACAGATATCGTAATATTTGTATTCTCAAAAGAGAGTTTATTTGTATACACTATCAGGAATAGTTGATGTAAAGTCATAATCACACCACTTTTCAGATATAGTGTTAAGTATATCTACAATCTCTTCACTTTCGTTACTAGTAACAAGCTTCATTCGTGTCTCTTTAAAGTTTGGCAACCCTTTAAAGTAGGTGCTAAAGTGACGACGCATTTCAAGTATTCCACCCCTATCACCTTTCATACGCAGCGACAACTCAAGATGTCGCTTAGAGAGCTCTACCCTCTCGCTAACCGATGGCTGCAAAAGAAGCTCGCCAGTAGTTAAAAAATGGCGTATCTCTTTAAATATCCACGGTCTGCCATAGGTTGCACGTCCTATCATTATGCCATCTACACCATAATTATCAAACATCTCTTTTGCTATCTGTGCAGAGGTTATATCTCCATTGCCAATTATTGGTATATTGATGCGTGGGTTATTTTTAACCTCTCCGATAAGTGTCCAATCGGCTACACCAGTATACATTTGCGCACGTGTACGACCATGAATAGTTAACGCTTTAATACCCACATCTTGCAGGCGTTCAGCTATTTCGCATATATTTTTGCTCTCTTCGTCCCACCCAAGGCGTGTTTTTACAGTTACAGGTATATCTACCGCCTCAACAATTTGGCGTGTCATCTCTACCATCTTAGGCACATCTTTCATCATGCCCGACCCTGCTCCACGACCTGCAATTTTCTTTACAGGGCAGCCAAAGTTTATATCTATCATCTCAGGTGCTGCACCAGCTGCTATAAGTGCCGCCTCAACCATTGGCTCTATTTCGTGACCATATATTTGAATACCTATTGGACGCTCTACATCATAAATATCTAGCTTCGCAACACTCTTACGTCCATCTCTAATAAGCCCATCGCATGATATGAACTCTGTATACATTACATCAGCGCCATACTCTTTACAAATATGCCTAAATGATGGGTCTGTTACATCTTCCATTGGCGCCAAAAAAAGAGGCTGCTCAGGGAGTGTGATATTTCCTATTTTCATTTTACTATATATAAATTCACTACAAAGTTAATATTTATTTTTAAAAACAGATAAAATAGCACCTATAAAGTGACTAATTAGTATGTAAAAGTGCTAAAATATCCAAAATAACGCTACTGTAAGCAATTTTGCTCGGTTGATGCTTTATATTGTCATAAATAAATATTACCTTTGCATATAATTACACATAACATTTCTTGTCAAGTATGAATATAGAGAATTACATAGCCGAAAAGGCACTTAGCGCCATCACAGAGCTTTATGGTGAGGTAGATGCTAAAAACATTCAGGTATCTGCTACCCGAAAAGAGTTTACAGGTGATTTTACACTTGTAGTATTTCCACTTGTTAAAATTAGCCGCAAGTCTCCAGAGGCTACAGCTAATGAGATAGGTGAGAAGATAACTGCTCAATTTACCGAAATAGAGTCGTTTAACATCATAAAAGGATTTTTAAACCTTAAGCTGACCAATGATTTTTGGATTAAGCGTTTTGCCGATATCACAGTAGCCAAAAATTTTGGATTTACTGAGAATAATGGTAAAAATATCATGGTTGAATACTCTTCGCCAAACACCAATAAGCCACTTCACCTAGGACATATCCGAAACAACTTATTAGGGTACTCGGTAGCTAAGATACTTGAGGCGTGTGGTAACAATGTTAAAAAAGTAAACCTTGTTAATGATAGAGGGATTCATATCTGCAAAAGTATGCTAGCGTGGCAGAAGTTTG
>CAMQVM010000243.1 GCA_947038135.1 uncultured Rikenellaceae bacterium | reverse complement strand
GCGTACCTAAAAATGAACCTATCAATACTATTAAACAAGCAGCTACATTTATTGTCATCTGAAACAAAATAAACCGTTGGATATTTTGATATAACGAGCGCCCCCACATAACAGCTTGTGAAATACTATTAAATGAGTTATCAAGAATAGTGATATCGCTAGCCTCTTTAGCTACCGAAGTACCATCGCCCATCGACAACCCCACCTGTGCAGCCTTAAGTGCTGGTGCATCATTTGTGCCATCACCAGTTACTGCAACTACTTGACCCATCTGCTGAAGTAGCTGTACAAGTCGCTGCTTATCCATAGGTTTAGCACGTGAGATAATCTTTATTCCTGGAAGCAACTCTAATAACTTAGCATCAGACATCGCCGCAAATTCTGGACCTGTAATATGGTTTATATCACTATCCTCGGATGTCCATAACCCTATTTGACGACCGATCTCTTTTGCAGTGCCTGGAGTATCTCCAGTAACAATTTTTACACCTATACCTGCCATTATACAGTCGCTTATCGCCTGCGGAACCTCAGCTCGTATAGGGTCTGCAATAGCAGATATACCTACATAAATAAGGTTTGTATTTGTTAGTTTACCATCATCAATTTTGCTAGTGCTATCGTCAAGCAGCTGATATGCAAACCCTAAAGTACGCATAGCTTGATTTTGATACTCTAAAAGCTGCGAGTTAATAGTTGCCTCATAGTCCTTTTTATCGACTAATTTACCATCAACAAACACGCTGTTGCACATTCCCAAAACAATTTCAGGAGCACCCTTTACATATAGCACTTTTTTATTTAACTGCGATGATTCAACCACCGTAGCCATATACTTACGCTCGGTAGAGAACGTTAGCTGCTCAACTATTGGCGATGCCTCTCGAATATTTAGATAGTTAACATTATTATCGTTTAGCCAAAGCAGAAGAGCCCCCTCGGTAGGATTACCTAAAGCTTTAACTTTTAGAGAGTCTGAAAAATCTAAAAAGGCTGTTGAATTTACCGCAATACCCTCTTTGATAATTTTAGCTATCTCATCATCTTGAAGCTGCTGATCTTTGAGCCCATAAAAGTTTGTTTTGTGCACCTTCATTAGGTTTTGAGTAAGCGTACCTGTTTTATCGGTGCATATAACTGTTGTTGCCCCCATTGTTTCGCAAGCGTGCATTTTACGCACAAGATTATTGGTAGATAACATTCGCTTCATGCTCATCGCCAAGCTTAATGTAACACTCATAGGAAGCCCCTCAGGCACTGCAACAACTATAACTGTTACTGCAATCATGATAGTATTTAAAAGAAAGCTACCAAAACCAACCCACTCAAAAGCATCAAAATTATAGGTAAACAGACGACCTACAACAATAAGTGTAGCGATACCATAACTCACCTTAGTTATTAAATCTGCTAATTTATTAAGCTGAATATTAAGTGGTGTTTCTACTCCATTATCGATCTGCGAGCCCTCATACACCTTACCATATTCGGTAGCATCGCCTACTGTTAAGATTTCTGCAACACCATGACCATCTACAACAGATGTACCTTTCATCACATGGTTAGATGGATATGTAGACTCGTTATGAAACTCACTTTCATCGGTACTCTTCTTTATAACGGGCTCACCAGTTAAGGTTGATTCGTTTATTTGCAGCGATATAGACTCCAACAACACACCATCTGCGGGAACTTCCTCGCCAGTTTCAAGCATTATAATATCACCTACAACGATATCCTTCTTAAATACCTCTCCAACATTTCCATTTCTGATAACCTTTACTAAAGTGTCATCATTGACTTTATTAAGCACATCAAATTTTTTGTTGGCACTAAGCTCAAATCCAAATCCTACAACTGTTGCCAATAATACAGCAACCAAAATACCCACGGGCTCTAAAAACACATCACGTCCTTCAAGCCCCGTAAAGTACTGATAACAAGCGACCCCTACCGACATAGCCAAAGCTACAAGCAGTATTATAATTATAGGGTCCTTAAATTTTGCTACAAATTGAGATAAAAGCGACTCTTTTTGAGGCGGTGTTAATACATTAGCACCATGTTTCTCTCTACTAGCTGACACCTCAGAGTCAGTTAAACCTACATAACGATGTTTTTGCTTCATTACTGTTTTTATTAATTAATAATATTCGGATTATACGACGAAAAGTACAAGCCACCTAAAAATACCACCTACAAATGCGTTGTGAGTGTATTGTTAAGGTGAGAGGCAAAAGTACTAAATTGATTTCAATATTACAACAATATTTGTATCAAAAGCAGTATATAGGTTATATTTTTAATATATCATAAAAAGCATCTATGCTCACCAAAAACACGGTAGTTATATAAGTTTGCTAACAAAGCAAACACACAAAAATCAACTATCAAATAATATTATTTTATTGCAAAACAGTTATCTTTTTATATCTTTGCACAAGTAATGCAACAAAACACCAGTATAAATCATTAAATAACAATCAAAATGTTAAAAAAACTATTAACAATCGTAGTAGCCACCTTCTCTTTTGGGCAGCTTGTTTCAGCGCAAACCAATGCAAAACCATTTGTTATTCCAGAGCTGCAAGAGTGGAAAGGGGCAAAAGGCAGCCTAGAGCTAACACCAAAACATCAAATTGTAGTAGACAGCCGTTATAGTACTGAGCTTATGCCTATTGCCGAACAGCTAGCAACAGATATAACTATTCTTACAGGGCTAGAGCTTGATGCTAAAAGTGGCACATCAAGCAAAAACTGTATTTTTCTTACCCTTGGAAAAATTAAAACAGATAATATTGAAGGATACAGCATTAACATTAGCAAAAGTGTAAAAGTCACTGCCAACGAACCTATTGGTGTTCTTTGGGCTACTAAGAGTATTCTTCAAATGCTTGAAACACACGGCAAAAACTCACTACCTAAAGGTGCAATTGTAGACTTTCCATCATATCCAGTACGTGGATTTATGCTAGATGTAGGTCGTAAATTTTTCACTATGGATTTTCTTGAAGACTATGTTAAGTATATGTCTTACTATAAGATGAATACTTTTCATGTACACCTTAGCGATAACGCCTTCAAGCAATACTATGAAAATGATTGGATGAAAACTGAGGCAGCTTTTCGCCTAGAAAGCACCACCTACCCAGGCTTAGCAGCTAAAAGCGGACACTACACAAAAGAGGAGTTTGTAAACCTTCAAAAGCTAGCTGAGGCTAACGGAGTAGTAGTTGTTCCAGAGATAGATATCCCTGCTCACACCCTAGCATTTGCTCAATACTGCCCTGAAATAGGTAGCAAAGAGTATGGCATGGACCACCTAGATCTATTTAACCCTAAAACCTATGAGTTTTTTGATGCTCTATTTAAGGAGTATTTAGATGGCGAAAACCCTATATTTAGAGGTGAGTATGTACATATCGGAACTGATGAGTACTCT
>CAMQVM010000242.1 GCA_947038135.1 uncultured Rikenellaceae bacterium | reverse complement strand
CATGGATATGGGCCTCAGGTCTGTTTTTTATTATTTTGCGAATCTCCCTAAATAACAATTAGTTATTTAGGAAGGTTTTGTAGTTTTCAACAGATGGTAATATTATAAAACATACTCAAGTGAGCCTGTTGTACAGCTAGTATCTCAGAGCTCTAACTTAAGTTTAGTTAACTGTATACTTTCGTTTTCCAACCATAGTATAGTAGCTCTGAATGTATGCCTTATAAAACTCTATATCACTCGATTTATGGCTACTTACTAGATTATTCTTTAACAGATAGTCGTTTATATAGTCATAAACACCAACCAAATCTTTATCATTAAATTGATATAATATATCTTTTGTAACAACATTATACGTACCCATAAAGCTATTAACCACAAATGGCTCTTTTTCGCTCACTTCAAAATAGTTTGTTCCATACCCGAAAAATTTATCTTTATAGTTCATCATTGATAGCAGCGTTGGCATTAAGTCAATGTGTGAAACTACCTTATCAATCTTTTGAGCAGGAATAATCCCAGAAGGGGTATACATGAAAATTGGCACTCGGTAGTTGTATGGAGGCTTCAACCACTTAGCATTGTCGGCACCTGAGCCATGATCGGCGGTGACAATAAACAGAGTGTTATTATACCAAGGTTTACTTTTTGCGCCATTAAAAAATGCTCTTAAGGCATCATCGCTGTATGCTATTGTTTTGTGTATATCTATTTTTCCAGTAGGGTATTTATCTTCATACCCTTTAGGTATAGTGTATGGGTGGTGAGATGAAAGAGTAAATATTGTATTGAAGAAAGGACTCTTCAACTCATCAATTTTACTTAATGCAAAAGGTAAAAATTTATGGTCAAACACCCCCCATTTACCATCAAAATCATCTCTGCCAACCTCGCTTTCATAATCTTCCAGTGCAGTGAAATTATTAATACCTGCCATCTGCCCAAATGATTTAAAACTCATCGACGACTCTGTTGCTCCATGCATAAAAGATGTTGTGTAGCCCATGTCAGACAGTATATCTGGTAGTGCTTTATATTCAGCTGCCGACTGTGGAAGAGATAGGAAATTCTGCTTATATGATGGGATTGAAGCCCACATAGCAGGCATTGCATCAATACTGCGTCCTCCGCTTTGATAGGCTGATGTCATTAATAAACCGTGCTGGAACAATGAATCTAAAAATGGAGTATATGTTATATCGTCGGCTTTAAAACTGTCTGATAGCGATTTAATATGCGCAGAGCCAAAACTCTCTAACACAACTAATACGATATTCATATTTTCGATGTTATACTGGCAACTATCAACTGATTGCACGGGTTGATATAGATCAGTATCTTTACTCAATTGAGGGCTTACTAACGAGTGGTTAAAAGTGCGAATAAGGCAAAAAGGATTACTCAAAACAAGTGAGGCGTATTTTGGCTCTACATACGAAGTTGCATCGCTCATAGTTATAGGAAAAGTTGCTGCAGAGATAGAAAAACCTCTAATTCCAACAATAGCAAATAACATAGAAAAAACCAAGATGATGGTTTGAAAAGCATATCGCACTGGTTTGTTGGATATAAAATGTCTTTTTATCTTCAGCTTTAGCAAAACGAAACCAACATAATACAAAACAACTACTAATAGCACAAAAAAGAGTATACCAAACCAATATTGACCTATTGATGACCAAAATAGTGACCAAAAGTTATCTTCTGAGAAATAACGTAGATCATCGCCAGCAATTCGAGATAACTTATATCTAAAATAGAATATATCTGAGATACTGACAAATAAAGCAGCGCTGTTTGTAAGAGTAAATATTACACCTAATATAGCCTGCCACCAACCCTTTTCTCTAAAGTTGAAAGGTATTAGTGATAGGAGTATAAAGAGTATATTAACATAAAAGATAGATGCAGTATCGAATATAAATGACGCTTTTATAATCGAAGGAAGTGACGATAGTGTTAATGAATCTATAACATCTATGTTATAGATGTAAAAAAATAGCCTTGACATAGCCATTAGCAGGTACAAAAGAGTTATACGGAGCAGCATAAGTCTAAAGTGCCCCCCAATTTTCATATTTTTCATATTATCATATTTTGTAGCAAATATACGCAAAATATTTGGATGTAACAAAATATATTCTTCTTAGAGTCTGTTGCAAAACTGAAAAAAATTCAAACTGGAGGCGCTCACCCTATTTATTTACCCTATTAGGGTGGTTCATTGGCAGGCGATATGTAGGATCTTCTAGCACATTAACATCTATAATAGCATCTGCATTAACAAGCAACTGACGACAATCTTCGCTAAGGTGACGTAGATGCAGCTTTTTTTCTTGCTTACGATAACGCTCGGTTAATGCACTAAGTGCCGCAATAGCAGACATATCTACGACCCTACTCTCTGCAAAGTCTACTATAACCTTATCGGGATCATTTAAAGGATCAAACTTCTCAGTAAAAGCCTTTACCGATGCAAAAAACAGAGGTCCATAAATTTCATAATGCTTCACTCCATCTTCATCAACATATTTGCGTGCACGAATACGCTTTGCATTCTCCCACGCGTACGCCAATGCCGAAAAGACTACTCCAATAGCTACCGCAATAGCTAAGTTATGGGTAAAAGCAATTATTAAAGTCACCGCCACCATAACAAACACATCTGAGGCGGGCATTTTTCTAAAGGTGCGTAGGCTAGCCCACTCAAAAGTGGTAAATGCAACCATAAACATCAAACCCACAAGCGCTGCCATCGGAAGCTTTCCTATTACACTCGCCCCAAACATTATAAATACTAGCAACATAAGAGATGCCACAATACCAGCTAAACGGGTACGAGCACCCGAAGAGGTGTTAATAAGGCTTTGACCAACCATTGCACACCCTCCCATGCCTGAAAAGAACCCTGAGGTGATATTTGCTACCCCTTGAGCCACACACTCACGGTTACTATTACCTCTTGACTCTGTAACCTCATCGATTATATTAAGCGTTAAAAGGCTCTCTATCAGCCCTACCCCCGCAATAATAAAGGCATAAGGCAAAACTATCATTAACGACTGCAAAGTAAATGGTATTGATGGAAACGATAGTGGAGGGAAGCTACCGCTTATTGTCTCGCCAGGCATAAGTGTATCGGCAACAGTAGTAGTATCTATCTCAAACAAAATAACTATAAGCGACACAATAAGAACAGCCACCAACGATGCAGGCACCGCCTTAGTAAGCTTAGGCAACCGCCAAATAATAAGCATAGTCAACAAAATAAGGGCTATCATAGTGCCTAGCTCTATCCACCCCTCACGAAGCTGTGCGGTGTTATTGATTACCTCGCCTGAAAACTCGAAAAATGCACTTAACGATGGGTTATTATCAACTATTGAAGTGATTGATGGCAACTGTGCCATAAATATAATTATACCTAAACCATTCACAAAACCATAC
>CAMQVM010000241.1 GCA_947038135.1 uncultured Rikenellaceae bacterium | reverse complement strand
TTTATATATTTTATATCGCTCTCCATCATGATACGCACAAGCTCCTCAAAAGATGTTGATGTAGGATTCCAGCCAAGAACACTTTTAGCCTTTGTAGGGTCACCTAAAAGTTGCTCGACCTCAGCAGGGCGGAAATATTTAGGGTCTACCTGTACCAACACCTCACCCGTTGCAGCCGACTCACCAACCTCATCAACGCCGCTGCCTCTCCACACTAGCTCTATGCCCGCATGAGCAAATGCCAACGTACAAAACTCACGCACCGAGTGACACTCTCCAGTTGCAATAACAAAATCTTCGGGTGTATCGTGCTGAAGCATTAGCCACATACACTCTACATAATCTTTTGCATAGCCCCAATCACGTAGCGCATCAAGGTTTCCAAGGTATAATTTATCTTGACTACCAGCAGCAATACGAGCTGCCGCAAGAGTTATTTTACGTGTCACAAACGACTCTCCACGACGCTCACTTTCATGGTTAAAAAGAATACCATTCACTGCAAACATACCATACGCCTCACGATAATTTTTGGTGATCCAGTAGGCGTACATCTTAGCAACTCCATAGGGGCTACGAGGATAAAAAGGGGTGGTTTCACGTTGTGGCACCTCTTGCACCAATCCAAAAAGCTCAGATGTTGAGGCTTGATATACTCTACAACTCCCCTCAAGGTTCAATATACGAACCGCCTCAAGCAGCCTAAGCGTACCAACAGCATCAGTATCAGCTGTATACTCAGGGCAGTCAAAAGAGACTTTAACATGGCTCTGCGCTGCTAAATTATATATTTCGCAAGGCTTAACCTCTTGTAAAATCCTCACTAGCGAGCTAGAGTCGGTCATATCTCCATAATAGAGATTAATAGAGCGCTTACTATGCATATCACGCACACACTCATCAAGATAAAGGTGCTCGATGCGCTGGGTATTAAACGACGACGAACGGCGAATTATACCATGCACCTCATACCCTTTATCTAATAAAAACTCAGCAAGAAAAGAGCCATCTTGCCCCGTTATACCTGTTATTAAAGCTCTCTTTTTCATACAATTTGTTTTTATTTCATGTTTTAAATTACTGCTCTATAACCGATAAAATATCGCCTAACGCTACTCTGCTCTGCTCGCCACTGTTCATATTTTTTACTACTGCAACACCCTCACTAAGCTCACTATCACCAATAATAACAACAAAAGGAATAGAGCGTTTATTAGCATAATCCATCTGCTTTTTGATCTTCACTGTATCAGGATAAATTTCAGATGGAACACCTGCTGCACGAATAGCAGTAAGCTCTTTTAATGAAGCCAACTCTTCGGCACCACCAAAATTCAGAAATAAAACCTTTGTAGATATACTTGCATCGGTAGGAAACAGATCCAACCCATTCATCACATCATATATACGATCTGCGCCAAACGAAATACCTACACCCGACACATCTTTAAGACCAAACACACCCGTAAGATCATCGTAACGACCACCACCACTAATGCTACCAATAGCATAATCTTTAGCTTTAACCTCAAATATAGCTCCTGTATAGTAGTTTAGCCCACGAGCTAACGATAAATCAAGCTCTAAATCAAGATCTACACCAACAGCAGAGACATAGTTTAATATCGCCTCAACCTCTTCAATACCCTTAACGCCAACCTCACTACCAGATATAATAGAGCGAATCTTTACCAGCTTCTCTTCATTGCTACCCTCAAGCAGAAGTATAGGTTTAAGTATATCTAAAGCCTCATCACCAATACCTTTCAAACGCAACTCATCGTTTACAGCATCAAGACCAATTTTATCAAGCTTATCAATAGCAACAGTTACATCAACTAATTTATCGCTATGCCCAATCGTTTCAGCTATACCGCTAAGTATTTTACGGTTATTCATCTTCAACACAACCGATATATTAAGAGCTTTAAAAACTTGTGACACCACCTGTACTAGCTCTACTTCATTAAGAAGCGAGTTGCTACCTACAACATCTATATCGCACTGATAAAACTCTCTGTAACGCCCCTTTTGAGGACGATCGGCACGCCATACAGGTTGAATTTGGTAACGCTTAAATGGAAATGATATCTCACCTTGATGCATCACCACATAACGAGCAAAAGGGACAGTAAGATCATAACGAAGCCCTTTTTCACAAAATTTTGTAGCTAGTGCTGCGGTCGACTTATCGGTAAAATCTTCGGTTGTAGTACCCTTGGTAAATTCCCCCGAGTTTAACACTTTAAAAAGAAGCTTATCTCCCTCTTCGCCATATTTACCCATTAGGGTAGATAGGTTCTCCATAGATGGAGTTTCGAGCGGCATATAGCCATACTTAACAAACTCTTTTTGTATTGTATCAAATATATATCTTCTCTTCATCATTTCAGTAGGAGAGAAATCTCTTGTGCCTTTTGGAATTGTTGGTTTTTGTGCCATTATCTATATTTTAAATAGTGTGTTTATAACAAGATATTATAGGAGCATAAAAATAGATATTAAACTATAAAATGCTCCTAAACTCTCTTAACTATTGATTTGCTGTTAACTTTGTGTACTGAGTCTTTTTAGGAGCGGCATCGCCTAAACGCTTACGCTTATTCTCTTCGTAGTCGCTATAACCACCCTCAAAGAACACCACTTTACCACCATCCTCAAAGGCTATCATGTGGGTAGCAATACGGTCAAGGAACCACCTATCATGCGATATAACAACTGCACAACCAGCAAAATTCTCTAAACCCTCTTCTAAAGCACGAAGCGTGTTGATATCGATATCATTAGTAGGCTCATCAAGCAGAAGCACATTACCCTCCTCTTTCAGAGCTAGAGCAAGGTGTAACCTGTTACGCTCACCACCCGACAACACACCACATTTTTTTTCTTGGTCTGCTCCACTAAAGTTAAAGCGTGAAATATAAGCACGTGAGTTAAGCGGACGACCTCCAAGAATAATATTATCAAGACCACCAGATATAACCTCATACACCGACTTTTCAGGATCGATAGATGAGTGTTGCTGATCTACATAAGCTAGCTTTACTGTTTCACCAACAGTAAACACACCTGCCTGAGGCTCTTCTAGACCCATAATCATACGAAAAAGAGTTGTTTTACCCACACCATTAGGTCCTATGATACCCACAATACCTGCTGGAGGAAGTGTAAAGTTTAGATTTTCGTATAACGTACGATCACCATACGCCTTAGCTACATCTACTGCACTAAGCACTTTATCACCCAAACGAGGACCATTAGGGATAAATATCTCTAACTTATCCTCTTTCTGCTTAGCATCCTCATTAAGCATCTTATCATACGCCCCAAGACGAGCTTTATTTTTAGCATGACGAGCCTTTGGAGCCATACGCACCCACTCAAGCTCACGCTCTAATGTTTTACGGCGCTTGCTTTCATGCTTCTCTTCTTGCGCCATACGAGTAGTTTTTT
>CAMQVM010000240.1 GCA_947038135.1 uncultured Rikenellaceae bacterium | reverse complement strand
GATCGATGTTTCTAAATCTCTTTTTGCACGAATAGCGGCAGCTTTAACCTCAGCCAACGCATGCAAACTGCTGTCAAGATCCTTTTTTAGATCTCTAATTCCTTGCTCTGCTAATTTAATTGGATCTTCCAATTTATCAACAATTGAATGAGCCTCTGCCTGACCCACTTTGAATATTCTATTAAATAATCCCATATTATATTTTAATTACTTTGCTAACGCAATAAGTTTTGATGAAAATTCACTCAATAGAAACTCTAGTGAGTTTAAAGTTCCTTGCATCTCATTTAGATCAAGGTTTTCAAGCTGTAGTGTATCTCTAAAGATAACCTTTTTTCCTGTTTCGTCTAACACAAATGCACCATGAATAATTTCACGATTCATCTGAAGCAACGACTTGAATGTTTGTGCATTATCAACAGATACATCGAACATATATTGCTCAAATATCAAAATTGGGTCTTCACAATCAATGATTAGGTTGAAAACCCCTGCACTTTCATTGTTTACAACAAATAGAGACTCACTGTCATCAACAGAAACAATCTCATAATCTAGTTCTAATAGGTACTCTCGTACTTTGCTAAAATATTGATCCATAAGTTTTTATTTAAATATTAAATACATCATAAACACTGCTTTAAAATAGTTAATTTTATAGTAGCTATTGCACTTGAAACATAAGTATAATACAGCTATGTACTAATATAACGAAATGTTACACCTATTTAGTATCTTACTGCTGTAACCTAATTATATGCCATGATTAGAAGCTAAAACAGATATGTTTAACAAAGATAATACTTTTAAGCAACTAAGCAAACTATTACCTATAAAAATTTGATCATACGATACTAATTTATTCACAAAGCCAGAAACAAATGGCTACATTTACGAAAATATAAATCCTTTCTCAAATAGAGATAGAGTTAAATATAAGCATCACGTATAAGCACCTTGCATATTAATTGATGGCATTACGAACTATGTATCATTTTAGGAATTAGTATTCATGCACATACTGAAATATACTCATTATACCCTAACCCTCAATTATTTGTATTTTATAAATTTATAACACTCTCCTTCTATTTGGTGTTTTTCAGCTTGTCAACACCATATCGTATAGAGCATTACAAAAAAATAGTTGTAATAAGAAGATTGCAAATGTCAAAACAACTACTTTTTTTGTATATTGCTACTCTTAAACACGAACTTTTATCTGTAAAGACTTTGTTAAACAAGTTAATGTGTTTTATTTGAAATATCGACCATACATCTGTTCTGACAACGTTCAATATTTATATATGCGTAATATAATTACTGTTAAAATAAGCTGAGTATATTAACTTTTGTTCGGGCGCATACATCGCAATGTAAATAGGTAAGATGGAGTATATCCTCCAATAGAGTGTAGTCCTTCAGGGTAGTGTGCAAATGAAAATCGAAGTCCCGTAGAACCTGCTCCCCAGTACTGACCGTACTGATAACTATGACCTGTACCTGAGTACCCCGAAATTGGAAAGTATATAGGTGTATCATCTTGCATATAGACAGCAGCCTTTCCAAGTGATGCTCCATAGGTTATTACCTGATCAAGTTCCCGGAAATCAGTAATAGTAGGTTGAAGCCAATCATCATGACCATCATGGCTCCAATTTTCACAAAGTCCTTGTGAAGCATGCCACGAGTGAAATGAACCTCTAGCCTTATCTCTATCTGCCAAATCTACTCCTGTAACTGATTTGTCAACTCCATAGTTACGGTCAGCCCAAATAGCAACAAGTTTTTTTTGATTTATAGTTATTGTAGCACTTTCTCCTACTTGATTTTTGACGATTATTTGTGCAGTGCGGGCAGCAGCAGTTGTGTTTCTAGATAGAGCTATGGTAAGCTTACTAGTACTCGCTGTTTTAGTAGCTGTTGCCCAGCTAGGTGAGTCGGTGGTAAAACTCCAGCTATCAGGCCAGCTAGAAATATCGTATGTGAAAGTCTCGATAGCTCCAGTAGCAATAGTAGTAACAGCCTTTTCACCATTGACGAAAACTCCTCCTTTTACACATCGTATAGAGTATCCATTAAGTTTTCCTGATTGAGTCAATGCAGCACTCTTTGTTGTAACGTTTAGATTGTATGCATAACTACTGTTAGTTTGAGACTTAGACCAGTAAAGTCCATTTACCTGTGTAGAAGATGTTTTACTTCCAGCTAACGGAAAAAAACATCCTACATAACGTAAGGAACTCTTTTTATCGCTAGCAGATTTAACAATCTTATCATCAACTATATAAGCTCTATTTTTGCTATACATCAGGTTATTTCTTATGATAATGAAATCGCCACTACTACTACTTGTGTAATTAGGTGTACGCCAGCCGTTAGACCCTAAAACAAACTCTTTTTCGCATTTGTTATACACTTCACCCGTCGTTACAACACCAGTGCTTGTTGCAGACCAGGTGTGGTAGTTACCAGCTATTTGAATTTTGTCTGCTGGTTTATTGTCGGGATGCAGTGCACCATTAGTATAATTTTGTGCATACGCATATTTGTCGCCTGCAACTCCAGTGGGCATAACCGAGCCTACGTTACGGTCTGCAACAAATATATTTGCTAATTTTACGCCATAATCCTCTGCTGCACTTGGCAGGTCGCAACTTGTAATAATGTTAACATTAAAAGTATGTGATACAGCTATGTCTCCTAAGGTTGCAGTTACAGTGATTGTTCCTACAATATCACTATCGCCAGGAGCTGTGCGGTAGGCAGTAAAGTAAAATTTTTTCAAGTTACTACCATTCGATTCTACTGCTTTGATAGCTGTAGTTGCTGGTGAGGTAGTAAATTTGGTAAGTTGTGTTGCTATATTTGGAGCAGTAAGCGATAATAAGCCATCCCACTCGCTTTTAAACGAGCTAATAGCTGTAAATATATACTTTTTTTGTACCATGAGGTCAAAGGCGACACTTGTGCTATATCCATTAATAGCACCTTTGTCTTTTACAAACCCCTCGATATCAACGACACTCGCATTGGAAGTGACAGTAATTAATTCGCTAGTATATTCAATATTACCCAACTTTATTTTATACTTAAAGGCAACAGTACCATTACCCGTAGCTGTTATTATCAAATCAGTAACATCATTACCTAATGCGGTGGGTGCATCTTTTATCTTAATGTCAATGTTGCCAATGCGTAATATTGGATCTTCTAAAGTGACACTAAATGATGTATTACCACTTATTACTGCATCATTCGAGGTTGTACGGTTCACTTTCGCAAATACTACACTTGAATTGACATCTGATTCATTTACCTTGTTTGCAGTGAAGTTGCAGCCTAAATTATTCACATTAAGTGCATATTGACCATTAGATATAATTGATGTACCCTCTTCTTCGACTATAATATCAAACATTACATTGCTAGCTGGAGTGTTCAATGCCTCAGTTGCAGATCCGTAACCACCTATATC
>CAMQVM010000239.1 GCA_947038135.1 uncultured Rikenellaceae bacterium | reverse complement strand
TGAAGAAGTACCTTAGAGATTTACGTCCTAACCGTTTCGAGGACCTTATTGCCATGGCAGCATTGTATCGTCCAGGTCCAATTGAGTATATTCCCGATTTTATTAGTCGTAAGCATGGTCTTACACCAATAACCTACGATTTAGCTCCTATGGAGGAGTATTTAGCTGATACATATGGTATTACAGTATATCAAGAGCAGGTTATGCTTCTGTCGCAGTCATTAGCAGGATTTACCAAAGGGCAAGCCGATACACTGCGTAAGGCTATGGGTAAGAAGCAGATAGATATTCTTAATAAGCTTAAGGATACCTTTTTAGATGGAGCTGTTGAGCGTGGACATGACCGAAAAATATGCGAGAAGGTGTGGACAGACTGGGAGAAGTTTGCATCGTATGCCTTTAATAAAAGTCACTCAACGTGTTATGCTTTAGTATCTTATCAAACAGGTTATCTAAAGGCTCATCACCCTTGCGAGTTTATGGCAGCACTGCTAAGTCGTAATCTGTCAGATATAAAGAAGATAGGTATATTTATGGATGAGTGTCGTAGAATGGGTATACCTGTTAAGTGTCCTGATGTGAATCATAGCTACATGAAGTTTTCGGTAGATAAAACAGGTAATGTTCGCTTTGGTTTAGCTGCTATAAAGGGCGTGGGTGAGGCTGCTACATTGGCTATTATAAAAGAGCGTAAAGAGCATGGTGAATATAAAGATATATTTGATTTTGTGGAGAGGGTTAATCTTCAGTCGGTGAGTAAAAAAACTGTCGAGAACCTTATATATGCTGGAGCTCTTGATGATCTTTCTGAAAATGAAAGAGGTGCTTTTTTTACGCCCGATATTAAAGGTGTAAATTTTGTGGAGCATCTGTTTAAGTATGGCAATAGTTTTCAAAATGAAACAGGAAATAATGCAGCTTCGTTGTTCAGCGATTTTGAGGATGCTATAGAGATATGCCGACCAAAACTTTTATTAGAGTCGAATGCCAGTAACCTTGAAATATTGGCTAAAGAGAAGGAGTTGGTGGGTATCTATCTTTCTGCTCACCCTCTTGATAGTCATCGTATCATTATAGATAACTATACTAATATGACACTCGAAGATTTTGGTAATATAGATGCCATTGCAGATAGAGATTTTACTATTTGTGGCATGGTTACAGCAGTGTTTAATGGTACAACAAAAAAAGGTGATGGATATGGTCGTATCACAATAGAAGATTTTAATGGGAGCTATGAGTTTATGTTGTTTAGCAAAGATTATGAATTATATCGAAATTATTGTCATCTAGATTATCAGCTGTTTATTAAAGGCTCTATATCACAGCGTTTTGAGGGTGCAAGCTACTCTCCACGAATATCATCTATAATGACACTTCGTGAGGCTCGTGAAAAGTTGATTAAAGAGGTGATTATAACAGTACCTATATCTTTGTTGACAAGCGATATGACAAAAGAGATAGAGAGGTTGATAGAGGCAAATAGAGGTGATGTAAAGCTATTTGTGAAGGTGTTTGACAATGCAAGCAAAGTTAATTTAAAGCTTATTTCGAAAAGCATAAAAGTAGATGCCACACCTGAGCTGTTTGATGGGCTAAAGAATCTTGGTTTGACTGTTGCTTGTCATTAGCTTGCTTATTGCTAGCTTATTAATGGCTTATTGCTAGCTCATTACTAACTTATTGCTAGCTTGCTTATAAATTGTGTGCTGAAGGTAGGGTTTTATCATAATGTAAGAATACAACACGAATTAAAAATACTTATTATGGCTCTTAGAATTACAAATTATAATAATTTAATGCAAAGGCGTATTAAGAAGATTCTTCTTATATGCAGCTCTTACGACTCGTTTAGCCTTGAAGAAGATGGTCAGCTTGAGAGCCAAATAACTAAAGAGTATTTAGAGTTAAATATATCTGATCCACCAAAGTTTATTAGTGTCACAACAGCAGTTGAGGCTATTGGTGTGCTTGATTCAACTCCTGATATCGATCTTATTATCACTATGTTAAATATTGGTGAGATGGATCCATTCAGTTTTGCTAAAAAGATAAAATCTAAAAATGTAAATACCCCTCCGATAATATTACTGTCACACTTCTCTCGTGAGGTTACCCTTAAGCTTGAAAGTGAAGATCTATCTCTTATAGATTATGTTTTTTGCTGGCTTGGTAATGCTGATCTTATATTTGCTATTATTAAGCTTATGGAAGATAGCATGAATTCTGATGCCGATATCAATGGGGTAGGGGTGCAGTCGATATTGCTAGTTGAAGACTCTATACGCTTCTATTCGGCCTACTTGCCTCTAATTTATAAGTTGGTACTACAACAATCGGGTGAGTTTTTGCAAGAGGCTCTAAATGAACAGCAGCTGCAACTTCGTAGGCGTGCACGTCCTAAGATTCTTCTGGCACGTACATACGATGAAGCAATGGAGATGTATGGCAAATTCTCAAATAATATATTGGGGGTGATATCTGATGTCACCTTTAAGATTAATGCTACCGACGCAACAGAGGTAGATGCAGGCATATTCCTTACCGAGCATATACTTAAAGATAATCCACTTATCCCTATTGTACTTCAATCGTCACGTAAAAACATGGTCGATATAGCTCATAAGATGGGAGTTGGATTTATACATAAATTTTCAAAAACTCTTCTTCTTGAGCTATCTAGCTTTATTCGTAAAGAGCTTCTTTTTGGTAAGTTGGAATTTACTGACCCTGAAAGTGGT
Source organism: uncultured Rikenellaceae bacterium (assembly GCA_947038135.1). Lineage (GTDB taxonomy): Bacteria > Bacteroidota > Bacteroidia > Bacteroidales > Rikenellaceae > CAMQVM01. Next base: position 743 of record CAMQVM010000239.1, on the reverse strand, counting down.
GAGGTGGTTGCTAAAGCAGGATCACTTGCGCAGTTGCAATATCTAATTAAAGATATCGATATAGCAGCATTGCTTCATCATACATCACGTAACCATATTTCTAAATGGTTGTTTGCTAGAGGTCTGTTTTCATTGGCCGACGAATTTCGCAAAACCACCTTCGATCAGTTTGAAGACACCAATAAATTCAAAAAGTATATTATACAGATAATAAGAGAGTACAGAAGCCTTTTGGGACAAGGGGTCATAGCACAGTTTCTGCCCGATACCTACAACAACTATATATGGTTTGCACGTATGGGTACAGGATCGTTAGGAGGCAAGGCTCGAGGTTTAGCATTTATAAATAAGCTTCTGGTGCAAAATCTTCTATATCGCAAATTTGAAGGTGTAAAGATAACTATCCCTCGTACAGTAGTTATTGCAACAGACTATTTCGATGAGTTTATTACCGAAAATGGGCTTCAATATGTTATCAACAGCGATTATGATGATAACGATATTTTGTCGGAGTTTGTAGGTGCACGCCTACCTGCAAAATTAGTCGATGAGTTGCGTGCTTATATCCGAACAATTCAATATCCTATTGCTGTTCGTTCATCATCGAAGATGGAAGATTCACATTTTCAGCCTTTTGCAGGAATATATTCAACTTATATGGTGCCACGTACCGATAATGAAGATCAGATGCTTAGGGTGCTAGGTAAGGCCATAAAGAGTGTTTATGCGTCGGTGTTTTTTAC
>CAMQVM010000238.1 GCA_947038135.1 uncultured Rikenellaceae bacterium | reverse complement strand
AGTAATAAGTTGATTTTTTCCTGCTGGGTCAAGCGGATCTTCCGAGCCCGAGCTACTTGTTTTTTTACACCCAAATAGTGTAATTGACATAGAAAATAATAGTACTACAAATTTCATTGAACTTCTCATTTACTTAGTTTTTAATTGATAATAATTTTAATAGTGTAAATAGCAAGTTTGAGCAATCATACATACTAACACCATGCAAAGATACTAAATATTATCAAACAAATATAATTTACTTGCTTTTTTTTCCAAGAAAAACAAATTAACACAATATTTGAAGCTAAAAAAGCCTTGAACACAACATTCAAGGCTTTAATAAATTCAACTCTGCAACACTCGCCACACTTTTATCTACAATAACGATTAGTACGAACGAGCAAACAAAACACGACGAGAAGACGGCTTACCAGTAAGCACACAAACCCCCTCTTCATCTTCTGCATCAATAGGAATACAACGAACAGTAGCTTTAGTTTCGGTCTTTATAACCTCTTCGGTTGCTACAGTACCGTCCCAGTGGGCAAGCACAAAACCACCCTTTTCATCAAGCACCTTTTTAAACTCCTCGTAAGTATCAACCTTAGTAGTTTTCTCTTCACGGAATTTAAGGGCTTTATTAAATATATTCTCTTGAATAGTATCTAACAACTCTACTATATAGCTCTCAATCCCCTCAACACTCACACTACTCTTCTCTAATGTATCACGACGAGCCACCTCAATAGTACCGTTAGCAATATCACGAGCACCCATCGCTATACGTATAGGCACACCTTTAAGCTCATGTTCAGCAAATTTAAAGCCTGACCTTAGGTAATCTCTATCATCGATATTAACACTTACACCACGCTTTTTAAGCTCGGCAGCTATCTCGTTAAACTTTCCAAGCACTGCCGCCTGCTGCTCTTCACCCTTATAAATAGGTATCATCACAACTTGTATAGGAGCCAATTTTGGAGGTAGCACCAAGCCATTATTATCTGAGTGAGCCATAATCAAAGCACCCATTAAACGAGTAGACACACCCCATGATGTAGCCCATACATACTCCTCTTTACCATCACGACCAGCAAACTTAACATCAAATGCTTTAGCAAAATTTTGAGCTAAAAAGTGAGATGTACCCGACTGTAAAGCCTTGCCATCTTGCATAAGTGCCTCAATGGTAAGGGTATCTTCAGCACCAGCAAAACGCTCGTTTTCAGATTTATGACCTATTACAACAGGTAACGCCATCCAGTTTTGAGCAAAATCAGCATATACATGAATCATTCTTTCAGACTCCTCGATAGCCTCTTGTTTTGTTTCATGAGCAGTATGCCCCTCTTGCCACAAAAACTCTGCTGTACGTAAAAACAGACGTGTACGCATCTCCCAGCGCACCACATTAGCCCACTGATTACAAAGTATAGGTAGATCTCTATAAGACTGAATCCAGTTTTTGTATGTATGCCATATAATAGTTTCAGAAGTAGGGCGAACAATAAGCTCCTCTTCTAGCTTTGCATCTTCATCAACAACTACACCGTTACCATTAGGATCATTTTTAAGACGGTAGTGTGTAACCACTGCACACTCTTTTGCAAACCCTGCAACATGGCTAGCCTCTTTACTGAAAAATGATTTAGGGATAAATAGAGGAAAATAGGCATTTTGGTGCCCTGTCTCTTTAAATTTATCGTCTAAGGCTCTCTGCATCTTTTCCCATATAGCATAACCATAAGGTTTGATAACCATACATCCTCTAACAGCCGAATTTTCGGCCAACCCCGCCTTTACAACAAGGTTATTGTACCATTGTGAATAGTTGTCTTCTCTGTTAACAACCTCTTTTAGCTCTTTCGCCATATCAGTATATAATAAATAATAACTTCATGATAACACTTAATAAGTGTAGATATTTTGACAAAGGTAATAATTTTATTTTATCTTTGCACCTATAAATACAAATTATATATGTCAATACGTAAACTAGCATCACAGACTGCCACTTATGGCATGGTTACAATCATAGTAAGATTCATAAATTATTTTATGACTCCCTACTTCACCTACCTCTCTATATTTACCGAATCGGTATATGGAGTTATGGGCTACTACTACTCTCTTATACCTCTAGGGCTTACACTATTAACAATGGGGTTAGAGACAGGTTATTTCAAATTTGTAGGCAAGGCTACCGACGACACCGAAAGACGAAAACTCTTTAACACCTTAACCACGGCTATTGCTGCCACCTCTACCCTATTTTTTGCACTTACGCTGCTCTTCACCGACCAAATATACTCTCTTTTTGATGGAGACAAAGCAGGATTGCAGATACTGATACCAATAGTAGCGGCTATAATTGCAGTAGATGCTGTAATCTCTATGCCATTTGCAAAGCTGCGATATGAGGGCAACACAACAAAATTCATGAAGATAAAGGTGGCTAATGTACTTATAAACTTAGTTCTATCGGTATTCTTCTACTCTGTACTACCACTGCTAAGCGAAAAAGGCATATTAACACAACTTTGGAACCCAGATTTTGGATGTGGATATGTGTTTGTAGCAAACCTTATTGCCTCGCTTGCATCTCTTATTATGCTACGTGGTGAGATGAAGGGCTTCAGCTTTAAGATAGATAAAAAAATGTTACGTACTGTTTTCATCTTTTCGCTACCGCTATTTATTGGAGGCATAAGCGGCACAGCAAATGAATTTATTGATAGGCAACTGCTATTTTTCCTACTCCCCGATGCCACCGCAACAAGCCAGATAGGAGTATATACGGCAGCCATGAAGATTGCATCATTTATCTACCTATTCACCCAGATGTATAAATATGCAGCCGAGCCATTTTTCCTATCAGAGGTTAAAGGCGACGACTTCAAGAAGAAAAATGCCGATGCCCTAAAATATTTCACTATTGCATCGTTAGCGATATTTCTGTTTATCACTCTATACATGGACTATTTTCAATATTTTATTGGCGAAAGATTTCGATCGGGCATAAAAATTGTGCCACTGCTACTGCTCTCAAACCTACTTGCGGGGGTGCTCCTAAACCTATCATATTGGTATAAAGTGAGCGAAAAGACCCACTTTGCAATAATCATAACAGTTTCAGGACTTGTTACAACAACAGTAATAAACCTGCTACTGATACCACGGCTTGGATATGTTGGTGCTGCATGGTCGAGGGTAGCCTGCGAGGTGGTAATGGTGATATTGAGCTATATACTTGGGCAGAGATATATGAAGATAAATTACGACCTAAAAGGGATAGCAAAATATACTGTTATAGCTATAATACTCTATATCAGCTACAACATGATAGATATTGAAAGCAACATATTGAAATTTATCATATCTTCACTATTTTTCACTATATTTGTACTCTATTTTATGATAGAACAAAAGTTGATTAAGCGAATAATCAATAAAATAAAAAGATAAAATTGACGTTATACTATTAAATAAAACAAAAAACATGAAAGTAAAGGTAATAAACAGATCGAAAAATCAACTTCCAG
>CAMQVM010000237.1 GCA_947038135.1 uncultured Rikenellaceae bacterium | reverse complement strand
ACACCACCAATAAAGTGCTGAAGTTGCATTTTAGCCCAAAAGTCCCAAAGGTGAAAGAAAAGCACCCCAAGAACAACTAGCCCAAGTATAAACATATTGCGAGACTCCCAAGTCGATGACTTAGAGAGATCCTGCTTGTCATACCCTACTGGACGTGCCGATCTGTTTTTTAGTGTTAAGGTAAACGCATAAGCAATGTGGATGATAAATCCAGCTGCCAATACGGGAACCATAATCATGATTAGTGGATTGGTGTCCATAAAGTGAGCCATAGCATTGTACGACTCCTCGCCACCAAACATCATTAAGTTGGCAATTAGGTGAATCACCAAGAATACTATCAGAAACAGCCCTGATAGACTCATTACCAGCTTCTTCCCAATAGAAGAACATAATAATTTACTCATAAAATTTATTTTTTAGTGTTTGTTTTCAATATGTAATGTTGTTTGTTATGCTCACACGTATAAGTATTGCCCATTATGAACACAAATCAACTGCAAATTTACTACTGTTTTTTCAATAACACAACTTTATATGATCTTTTTTTTTGATAATGTTCATTTTAATCTTTTGCTGGGGTTAGTTGAAATGACATAATCGTTGTTATATGCGTTCACAGCAGGATAATTGCCTTATATTCACTATTAGCTTTTATAGGCAATATTCGTGCACGTTGCTGTAATTATTTATGGTTTCTGTTAAAAATAGTTGTTATATGTTATTTTATGCCTATTGTCGTGGTATTTGGGCTTATTGGTGAAGTGAGATGATTAACAGATTGCGAGATGATGCGTTTTTTTAATTTGGGCTTATTAAGATAGTAAAATACAGATATTTTATACTAACTATCAACTTTTTACGTCTAGTCAATTTAATTGGATAACAGTAATAGACTATTGCTAAACTTATTATATTATGTTCATTTTAATAAATTTAGCAGAATACTATTAATGAGAAATAAAGTAATAGAGCAACAATATTAATATTGTTGCTCTAGTCATGTCAATATGACTATCACCCTATTTTCAAGGCTGGATTGCCATATATTATATCAAACAGTGTATTTCCTGTGCTAAGGAGGGTTTGCACCTTGGTATGATAATTTAGTAAACTACCCAATGTAAGCTAAAACCTCCGTAACTAGTGTGATGGTAATTATATTATTTAATCTTTTTTATCATGCTTTATCAACAAATCATCAGCAACTACTCAAACATAGAGAAGTTAACACTGCCATAAGCTCTTTTAGAGACAAAACGAGGATGTGTAGAAAAATCTTTATCTTTGCTATGCTCCAAAATTAGAAGTCCATCTTCTTTAAGCATATCAGCATTTAAAATCAAATCAGGCATAGTATCAACCTCTGGAAGATCGTATGGTGGGTCAGCAAATATGATATCATACTGCGATTTGCAACTCTTGATATATAAAAACACATTGGTTTTTATAGCCATTACAGCTGTTAGCTTTAGTGCTGCTGCGCATTGCCTTATAAATGAGCTATGTATAGGGTCTTTTTCGACCGACACAACGCTCTTCGCCCCACGTGAAGCAAACTCATAACTTATTGAACCTGTTCCTGAAAAGAGATCAAGAATATCTAGCTCTTCAAAATCGTAATTATTTGCCAATACGTTAAATATATTCTCTTTTGCAAAATCGGTTGTAGGTCGTGCCTTTAAGCTCTTAGGTGGGTTTATTACCCTACCTCTACAACTTCCGCTAACTATTCTCATGGTATTTTTTTAATCTATTTGAGGGTGTGCAAAATTTCACTTTTGAACACTCTATAACTTTGTTATAACTTGGTAGGTTGTTTTTTGTTATTGTCTAGTTGATAATATAAACCTAAAGTCGCTACTGTAAAACGACCTCCTGCACATTTGGATGATAGCTACTTAGTGTCTCTACTAAAGACTCTGCCATGTAGCCACTGCACAAAATATAAGATGGTGTGAAACCCTTTTCATTAATCAGCACCTTTATATAGTAAAGTATATCACTATTTGAGGTGTAGGCTATATAGTCACAAAAAATTAATTTTCCATTATTTGTAAGGGACATAGCAAAATGATCAGGCGAACTAAAGATTGATATATTTGCCTCACCATTAACTTCTAAATCAGTTATATTTAGTAGGTTTAACATAGGGTGGTCATATATTACCTCGCTAAAAGTAGAAGCTAGTAGGTCGAAAATAAACCTCTCAAATGGCACTATTATAACAATAGTATCATTAAGAAGAGAGTAGACAGTGTAGTTATACCGCTCAGTGTCGTACACAATTGACTTAACCTTGAAATAGTGCTCTTGAGCAGCAGGTTCATACAATACCGCAGGTATTGCAATATAGTTTGGTGTCGTTATGTCGACTACTATTTTATTTGTGAGCTTCCGAAGCTTCTTTATAAAAGCTGCAATCTGCTCGCTATCGGTAATATTAGTAGCTATTTCGTTCTGTGATGTATCACAAAAAGAGAATCCATTCAAACTGCTTTGAATGGATACACTCTTTATATTAGATATGTTATTCCCAGTTACCTGCATCATTTGTTGCATTGGTCAATGAGCCTACTTTCATACCAGGGTATCTGTTTACAGTCTTAGCACCATCAATAATATTGATAACTGTCTGCTGGTCTAAGTCACCAAGGTAAGCTTTAAATGGAGCATTTGCCTCAAATACAGCAATTACATTTTTAGACTCTTTGTCAAGTGAAAGCATCTTTGCAGTCATGTAAAACTCCACATTGTTTGTGAAAGGAATCATACGCATCTCTTCTGCTTTAAACTCTTTTGTGAAGATAGTATCAAGAACAGAAATTTTAAATTTTTCTGTCTTAACTTTTCCCTGTGCTACCGCTAAAGAGTCATCTTCAGAACCAAATTTTGTTTCAAACTCAATAGAGTCATTGTTAACAAAGGCGATTAACGTGTCGAAAGAGCTAGTGTACTTTCCGTTAACCAGCTTGTAAGCACGTTGAGCCTTGCGGATATCTTTCAATCGCTCCACAATAGCTACTTCTCTTGTTGTTTTAACCTCGTCAAACTTAAGAGGTGCTGAAAGAATGTGATAAAGACCGTAGCCTAATCCTGCTACTACTATTAGTAGCAAAAGTTGAATAATTTTTTTCATTGTAATTGGAATTATAATTTAATACTATTTAATTTTTAGCCCTTTTTTAGTTGCACTAAATCACCGTTTGAGGGTAAATCAACCACAAAGATATAAAAAAATTGATACATATTGATGCAAAAGTAATAAATTCATGTTATTTTATGCAATTTTATATGAAAATAATTATTTTTTAGTTAATTTAGCCGTATGAATGAGCTAAATTTAACGCAAAAAATATTGAAATATCTGCCTTTTACCCCTACCGTAGACCAGCAAAATGCTATTGACGAATTAGGAAGGTATATATTAGAGTCAAAAACTAATGAATCGTTTTTAATGAACGGATATGCAGGAACTGGTAAAACTTCTATCATTTCGGCACTTGTTAAGATGTTTGGTGAGTGTGGAATCAAAAGTG
>CAMQVM010000236.1 GCA_947038135.1 uncultured Rikenellaceae bacterium | reverse complement strand
GCTCCCTTCGGGAGCTGGCTAATTCACAAAACCAAGGTTTTGCGAATTAGCCTACTATAATCTCTGTTTTATTGGTTTGCATATATTCTGATATATCGCAAATATACAATCTGTTGTTGTTCAGTAAATAGTCTGTTTTGATGTGAAAACAAGTATCTCGAAAAGAGGTGATAATACTTTATTGTATTACCACCTCTTTTTTTATGCCAAAGTTTATTTAAGTGACCTCCTGTGCAATAATAGTTGTGAAACAGTGTAATTTCAAGATAAATACAATTAATAAAATGCAAAGAATTGATGAGTAGGGTAATCACTACATGAAAATATTATGCAAATGCAAAAGTGTGCTGAAAATAGAGCTTTTTTACAATTTATTTGAATGACATTAATCTAAAATAATATCTCTATACACCATATTCAGTGCTTTTAACGACCTTGTAATAGGTAATAATGTAAATTATTTATTAATGTATACATTTTACTTAGCAAGGATAAAATATTTTACTAACTTTGTAGTTTGTTACAGTAAAAAAATAGATAAATTGAAAAACACAAAGATAGTGAAAGAAGTTGCAGTTCCTGAGTGGAAATTTTTTTATGTACACTCATTGTCAGACTTGAATCATGCAGACAGCACACAAAAAGAGTTCTATTATTATTTCAAATCTGAATTTATCAATGGTAACTTTATTGATGTTGGAGCTAGCACTAGTTATGTCTATATTTTAATATTAGATCTAATTGAAGACTATAAAAAACATGAAGATTATCTGCTCACAAAGAGTCAGCTTAATGTGTTGCGTAACGAATATCCTCATATAGTAACATATACATTTAATCTTTTAAACGACTTTGTAAGAACAAAGTTGGTTGGCTCTGCTACTAAGCTAAGCTCTAAAATACAAAACACTAAAAATTGCAGGTGGGTGCCAGTAGGTAAGGAGGTTGTGATTGCAGGAAAGAGCCTTACGATGGGTAATTTCTACGTGGGTGAGAGGTTTGTGTTGCCTAAGGCATACAGAGCAAGTGCGTGGAGTCAATATCTTTTTACTCCTACTATAAATCCTGAATTAGAGGTTTCTGATCTGTTTGAAGTAGAAAAACCATTTAGCTCATATACTGATATGACACCATATAAACGAAGTGTATATTTAAAATGGTTGTCGGGCGAGATATCTATTTTAGAAGTGCCTATAGGGCTCATATTTCTCTATTTTTATGGGTTAGAAATCAGAATGTTTGTCGATTCAAATAGCGTAGTAGAAAATAGAATAGATATACTAAAAATAGCAATAGAGTTTTCACGAGTAGAGGGGCTTGATACTCAAGTACGTCAGTTCTTAGATAGATTCATTGACAACTCTTTAATAAAGATATATCCTACTGATCCTCTTTATTTCATGTCAAAAAATGAATTGATGAAGTGTCAAGAGTATGAAAAATTTGTCGTTCCACGAATAATAAGTGATTGTGAAGGTGCTGTAAAAGAAGATGTTGCACATAAGTTAGCAGCAACAGCTTTCAGCCTATATAAAGATATACCTGTACATTATCATGATGCTGTGAATGAGGAGTATAAAAAGCTATTTAGCAAATATAACCCTAATGGTGTGGCGGTAACTCGTATGAATTATGTGTCTAGTAATTATAAGCATATATATGACCTGCTTTTCAATGAAGACACCACTTATGGATATCTATTTTCAGAGGAGTTAGACTCAACCTGTATTTTATATCGTGGAATGCTCAAAAATGAGTGGGAGGTAATAAAAGCTGTAAAAGGACCTCTATTTAAGATCAAGAAAGACTTTTCAGCATATTGTAAATGGGAGGCAGATACGCTATTCTCGCTGTTAAGCCTGCCAAGTTATATTGATGTTTCTACGGTAGATAAGGTTGTGCAGTTTTATGATAATCTTACCAACATGATGCAAAATGATAGCTTTTTAGCTATTGAGTTTGATGAGTTTCTAGATATGTTGGAGTATACACGCAACGATGAGAAATCACTATATATATCTTATGTAGATTCTATTATCGGTATGCTAGCGAGAATCGGGTGCGGAGTTGTTCCGAATAATAAAATTGATGATGGTCGTCTTAATTTTGGATCTAAGTGTGTAATTTACAAACAAAGTTCAGTAGCTCCCCCTATTAACAACTTAGGTTATAAGAAATTAGAGATATTTGCTAAATTAGCATCTTCAATATTTATTATGAGTGATATTACTAAGTATGATCGTGAATATATATACAGATATATAACGAGCTATTGCGAAGATGACTCCAGTAAAGAGCACTTATGTGCCTATTTTGAGTGGCTAAATTTCAGCAAATATAAAATAAGTGTTGCTTTGATGCCATCTATAAATAGGTTGCTAAGTAGAGAAGAGCAGATAGATATGTGTAGTAAGCTACTGGTGCTGTTTTGTGTAAATAGTGATATTAGCAGTAAGAGAATAGTGGCGCTAAAGAGGGCGTTTAAGCTTTTGGGCGAAGATAGTTCAGATATACACTCTCGGATACATCGAGTTGTTACAGGTGAAGCTGCTGGTTTTGCAACTGGTAAGAGTTTTGAAGGAGCAGGCTTATCTACTGAGTCGGGGCAGAAAAACGAGAAAATTAAGTTTCATATTGATAACAATAAGCTTAGTAAGCTAGAGCAGCAGACAAAAGAGTCGCACGCTATGCTGTCAGTGGTATTTGACCGAGAGCACGATAGCGAACACGATAGTAAGTCAGGAGCAGGTGATGAGTCTAAGGTGAAAAAAGCAGTCTCAGATGAATCGGCAACAGATGGTCCAATGTTAGATATACTAAAAGTTTTGCTGTCTAAAGATGTATGGGAGCGCTCAGAGGTAGATGCACTATGCCGTGAAAGAGGGCAGATGCTGGGGTCTATACTCGAAAAGATAAACGACTATTCATACTCTAAGGTAGATGATGCTGTTATAGATGATGATGACGATACAATTTATATTGCAACAGAATATAAAGAACAATTAATAAAGAACAATTAAGATGAAAAAACTGATAAAGACAAAAGATAAAGAGGCAATTATACAGTCACTTAAAAGCGGTGTTGTGCCTCGTGTGGGGCTACAGCATATACAGGTAGGTCGAAGCGAGGAGTTGAAGTCTTTTTTGAAAGATATAGATACTATCGCCGAAGGAGGAACGGCCTTTAGGTTTGTTATAGGCGAGTATGGCTCAGGAAAAACTTTCTTTATGCAGCTAGTGCGAAGTGTGGCACTCGAAAAAGGGTTGGTTACAGTTCATGCAGATCTATCACCAAATAAAAGGCTGTATGGCTCTGATGGGCAGGCACGAACTTTATTTGCAGAACTTACCTCAAATATATCTACACGTACAAAGCAAGATGGAAATGCACTACCTAATATACTAGAGAAGTTTATATCTATTGCACGAGATGAAGCAGCACAGAGTAAAAAATCGGTAGATGCTGTAATATATGATATGCTTGACGAGCTGAAAGAGCACGTTGGAGGATATGATTTTGCAACAGTAGTAGTGAAGTACTGGAACGGCTACTCTTCGG
>CAMQVM010000235.1 GCA_947038135.1 uncultured Rikenellaceae bacterium | reverse complement strand
AGCTATTTTTGCGATGTGATTAATCGTTTAGCACTGTTACAGCATAGCCCAACTTTCGAACAATTAAGATAACTACTCCCTGATAAATGGGCTGAAATAAAATAGACCAAAACCCCTAATCTGAATCTACCAGGTTAGAGGTTATAGCCTATTAATAGTGAATTATTGTATTTTGCGAATTGCCCTATATATAGCTCGCTAAAAACTTCGCTTGTAAGAAAATGATGGCAGAAACGGTATCAAACTTAATGCCTTATACTTGCCATTACCCTTATGATAGATGTAATAGGGGTTTTTATATGCGGTTGCGTTTAATATTGATACCTGCCAAACTCTAGACCCTTTTTTCAGCCTCTTTTCCATACTGTAATTTAAATCAACCCTGAAAAAATTACTTAACCTTTTATTTGCATACGACGGATTATTAGGAATTAATGAGTTATCGCCTACGTATTCGGAACTATTATATTCAGAATCATTATAGTATTCAGAATCAGAGCTTCCAAATGGGTCTTCCATTGGGTAAAACTCATTAGCGATCATATATGGAACACCAGTTTTGTAATTTACATTTATCGATAGAGTGTGCTTTTTATCCTTCTTTCTAAAAGTTTCATACGACCCTAATAGATTTAGATTATGAGGAGTGTCATATATAAAATCGACTGTTTGGTTGTTAACATCATGCAAAGATCGTGAATAGGTGTAGGATCCCATGAAATTAAATCTACCTTTTTGATATTGTATCATGGTTTCAGCTCCATAAGCGCTGCCCGTGGCAAGGTTATAACCGCCTTCACCGAGCAAAAAATCATCGATATTATATACTAGAGATAGGTTATCGCTACGCTTGTAGTAGAGCTCTGCTGAGAGCTCTAAGCCCGAAGTAAAATCATATTTATAGCCTAATGCCAACTGTTTACTACTAGGCAATTCGTTAGAGTCTTGAAATGGCACCCAATAATCAATAGGTAATGAGTAGTAGTATTGATTAATAGAGAACAGAGGTTGCACATTTTGCGTATAACCTAACCACAACGCACTTTGAGGCATTTTGTAATTTAGCGAAACACGAGGCTCTACGGCCACCACTCTCTCCTTGTTATTATTAAAAAGAGAGACCCTTCCACCTACATTAAACTCAAATTTATCAAATGTAAACTTATTATCTAAAAAAGCTGTTCCCGAAAGCAAGCTTCTATTACCATACTCTCTGCTAGATGTAATATTATCTCGCTGCGTAAATATCTCTTGAGGGGTGAATTGCTGACTCGCAACAGTTAACCCATAAGATAAATTATACCAGCTATTAGTATTTTGTTGAAACAACATCTTCACTCCAACCTCATACATTTGAGACTGAGTAGTAGAGTGTTGTCCTGCATCTGTTAGGTAATCTGTATAGCTTGAATTTTTCTCATTGGCAAGAAAAGAGTAGTATGCCGTTGTATTCAAAAAGAGCTTATTATTCAATTGCGAACTTAACCTAAGCGAACCAACGATATTACCCCAATTAAGCCCCGTTGCACTCTTTGTTTTATATTTAACACCTTCATCATCAACCCCCTCATATTTAGATAGAGCCTCAATAGCATCACGCCCAGTGTAGAAGTTTGCATATATGGTGTTTTTATCTCCTAAATCATAACTTACTTTTGCTGTGATATCATAAAATCCGATATTAGCATTCATAGTACCGCTATTTGATAATGATATAGCTCTTAAAATTAAATCAGGCATAAAATAGCGACCACCAATAAGATACGAACCTTTTCCACCATTTATAGGACCCTCAAGCATAGCAGTGGCAGTTATTAACCCAACCTGAATAACCTGTTTATGCTCGTTACGATTGCCTTCACGCATATTCATTGTTGCAACACCTGAAAGCCTACCTCCGTAATTAGATGGGATATAACCCTTATGCAATTCAGCCGATTTTATAAATTCGCCATTAAATATAGATACAAAACCAAACGCATGAGAGTGGTTATATATCGGTATATCATCCATCAAAATCAATGTTTGATCAGAACTTCCTCCCCTTATATTCATTCCTGAAGAGCCCTCTTTACCCGAAACTATACCTGGTTGCAGCTGAAAATACTTAAAAATATCTTGCTCGCCTAAGAAAGAGGGCACATACTTTAACTGCTTGGAGTTGACAGTTATACTTCCGTAAGATTGCATCTCCGAAAACTTAGGTAACTCGGGGCGTATGATAACTTCTTCAATCTCTATCGCCGACGATGATAGTAATATATCTAAAGAGATATCTGCGTTTAGTTTTATTGTTTTGTTTTGAGTTAGATATCCTAAATATCTAAAATTCACACCGATACTTTTGGCACTACTATTAAACGAATAAAAGCCATAGGTGTTAGTCGTTGCTACATTGTTACTATCGGCTGTGATAGCAACACCGATCAATGGCTCTCCAGTTAGAGAGTCTTTCACATATCCATAAATTGTACGCTCACCTTGTTGTGCGTGCGAGGTGATATGGATAAATATGATCATTAAGGTTAGTGAAAAATTTCTCATCTATTTCTCTGTTTTCTGCTCTGTTTGTTGCTCTATTTGTTGCTCAATTTCTGCTTGATACGAGTGTTGCTCAGATACATATCCAGCAAATATTCCTATGCCGTTATTGATATTTGAATACACTTTTACCGCTTCATTAAATATGCCGCCGTTACCCGTACTATTCCTATATGCTGTTTTGTAATATTTATCATAATCATCTGAGGGTGTTATGACTAACAGATTTACACATGGAGGAAATGCCACAACCTCACCATTTGGATAGCCCCAATCATCTTCACCCGGTAACCTACCCCACTCATCACCATGCTTTTGAACAGCAAATTTCAGAGGTAATGCTAGCTCTATATTCGAATATGGTATTCTGATAAAATGGTTCTGATAAATTTCAGTTCCTCTCTCATCGATATCAAAAGGCTCATCTTTTTCAACATTAATTTGATCGGTAAAAGGGTTATCCATAAAGAATTTTTTGGTATTTATAAATGGACCATTAGAGTATCTGGTTTCCGATTTAACCCATATAGCTCTACTCTTCAACGAGGTTACAACACTATCAATAGTAAAGTGTTTGTAACCATAATAGGCGCCAGTACCTGGTTTTTCGCCTCTATATATCGATTTATATGTAGTAATGGTAGGTACAGTAGTCGATGCGCTAACGTCACCATAATTGGGCACACTTAACACTACTCTATAATCTGACCCCTGTTGAGGATATACATTAGTTCTAAACTCTCCATTTTCACCTTTACCATCATAAACCAAAGTGCTATCTTCATATATTTTGGCGTGGAAAACATCAACTTTTTCAAAAGAAGATTTAGTATCATTATAGTTGTCTTTACTCCACAATACAGCACCTACAATAAGGCTATCGGGGTTAATAACAGAGTTTAAGATAACCTTAGGAGTAAAATCTCCATCAAAATAGCTATCCATATCATAGTCATACTCGCAGCTTGAAAAGAGAAGATCGGAAGAGCGTCGTGTAGGGAAAGAGTGTTAAGATTAGTGTAGA
>CAMQVM010000234.1 GCA_947038135.1 uncultured Rikenellaceae bacterium | reverse complement strand
TAATAAAAGCTATCAAGAAAATTAGAGCAATATTACGCTACATTGTAAAAAATATAGCATTAGATTTATCTTCATCAATGGCAAAAATGGCCCGAGAGTGCTTTCCCAATGCACTTCAGGTAATAGATCGCTTTCATGTTCAGAAGCTAATCAATGAAGCTATACAAGACACAAGAGTGCGTTACCGCTGGTGCTTACTTCGGTTAAAATAGGTGTATGTTGTTTATTGCGCTTTTATTGGTTGTATATGTTTCATTTAAGGCGCTAGCCACTTACCGTTTTTATCTGCACCAATGCGAATAACAATATTGTGCTCTTTCAGTGATGCAATATCTTGTTTTATGGTTTTGTTACTTATATTTAACACCTTAGATAACTCTAGGGTAGTGGTTTTATCATTTTTTTTAATAAAGGTTACTATTTTACTCTCTCTCTGATGAATTTACAGGGATATTTGCAAGGATAATATCAATATAGTTAATCTTTGTTGTGGTGTCATAGTTTGCGAACTTTTATTGTTAAATGATTTAATGCTTCTTATAAAATTTCAATTTTCATATCTAAATTAAGCTCTTTCGATATTCTTTCTATTTGTTGGCGCTTTTGTACTGTTGAGCTGTGAGTGATAAGGAACAAGCCATCTCCTATATCTTTTTGATTGTAGTAGTTGTCTTTAGTGTTAGATACTAATGGCACACCGCATTGAATAATGCCTAATGATCTAACTTTATCAACTCCAGCAAATAGCACAATTTTATATAGTGTTTCATAAGCAAATCGATTTTCAATAATCTTGCCATTAGGTAGCGTGACACGCAAATTTGTCTTGGCACTTTTTGGCGCAAAGGTACGTTTTGTCTCACCTGTTTTATGTTCAACTTGTGGGTCGGGTGTAATATCAACAGTCTCCATCTCTTTAGTAATAGAGCTTTTGCGAGATAAACGCACACTTAAGGGTTCATTTGGCACATAGTCAACCACCAACACTAGCTCATGTTGTATTTGAGATATTATTGGCTCTATCTTATCTGATATTACTGGCAATATCTCATTTTTGATTATATCCTGCTCTAGCTCCTCTGTTTGCCTTAGCAGGTCTTCACCAAGCTCTAAGCCTAACTCTTTTAGGCTTAGAATGGTGTTGTATAGTTTGTTTAGTTTTGTCATTATTTATTTTCTATTATTTTAATTTCTTCTTCGGTAAGGTTATAGAGTGCATACACCATTTGGTCGATTTTTGCTTCGAGTGCAGAGGTATCTTCCAGGTAATTTAACTTTTTAATTGCTATTATTTTATCTACATATTTAGTAAAAACTTGCATATTAGTTGATATAATACACGGAATCGAACTCAATTCATTGACTCCTATATTGAAATAACCTCCTTGCATTGTTAGTGAATTATATGTAATACGAAACCAATAATTAATCAATTTGCTGTTTAAGAGAGCTGTAATATACTTCATTTCTATCATGTCACCTATAATTATCGAAGTGGATTTACCTGCTAAATATTCCCCCTCATCATATAATGCTTCAATTCTAAGAGACATACCTGCGATAATAACTTTTATAGAGTTTGATTGCACATATCTACGATTGCTAACTTTAATTATGTCATTATGACTCAATACAGGTTGTATATATGCTGATTTTATATATTGAGTTTTTTTCTGTTCCCACAAACTAACATAAGGGTCAATTGTCCCTGTATTAATGAATTTTTTATATTGACAATTTGTATTTCCACTATGATTTATAATATATTCTTTTATTAAATAAGCTTCTCCAACTGTAGCAGAACCATGTATTTGAGGGAAATAATAACTGAGTTTTTCATTTTTTGAAATTTTATTAATTACATTTAGTTTATCCTGGCTGACAAAATATTTATCCCAAAATAAATCAGAATTGAAAATATGATGTTCTATTTTATTGACTTGACAAATCTTAGTTAAATCAATCATTTTAGTAAAATTAACAGCGGTGTCACCATCTTTTTTATTAAGTGTAATAATGCACGGGTATACCGATGCTTCGAATACCTTTACATCACCATAATCACGTATCTCAGTGATATTATACTGTTTTAATTCTCTTCTCAATGCGCTGCTATATTTTGCTCCTATGAGCTTATTAGGAATGATATATGATAATGTGCCTTTGTGCTTTAATAGTTTTACCCCTTTTTCTATGAAAACTATATACATATCCCAATTGCCTTTTGCTGTACTATACATTTTCTTTAGTTGTAGACGTGTTTCAAGCATTGTTTTTGTCATAGTTTCAGAGTCAATATATGGCGGGTTCGCAATAACAATATCAAAACCACCATTAACACCAAACATCCATTCAGGGTCAAAAAATGGTGAGCTTGCATTTTGGTCGAACATATCCCAACCATCGAGTAGTTGTGCAGTGTCTTCACTAACATAATCAAGATCTAACAGCATACTAGAGAGTTCTGTGCGTAGCTCTTTTACTATCTCTCTGTATTTAGCTTTAGTCTTAAATGTTTTCGCCCCAAAAATTTTATGGTTTGCCACCTTTAACTCCTCCTCTTTTGCTTTTATTTCGGGTGTGTCAAATAGGTTGGCACCTGATTTATTTAAGCCAATGAGAGTATTAGCTGCAACAAATTTTGCTTCAAGGTTTGGTAGTGGTCGGATTCCAAAGTTATCTTTCGGATTATCATTGCGCTTTTGATCAATAACAAGAGAGATGAAAAAGCGTAACTTAGATATTTGAATTGCAATAGATTGTATATCTACACCGTAGATACACTTCTCAATAAGGTATAGTTTACGGGCGTAATCTGGGCTGTTAACACTTTCATCAAAGCTACGTTCTATATCATCCATTGCCTCTTTGCGCTCCTCTTTAGAACCATATTTTAGTGCTGTGCGTGTATCATTGGCGGCATCGTCCAAAAGTATCTCTTTCCATATCTCATTTGACTCATCAAGTTTAGATAAAATATGTACCATTTGTTGAAGTACACCCATAGGAAATGCTCCAGAACCACAAGCTGGATCAAGTATTTTACAGTCGTGTAGAGAGTTAATAATTTCACGCTTTTGTTCGTCAGTGAGTTTCATATCCTCATCGGTATAACGTATAAGTTTGCGATACTCCTCTTCTAGTTTATCGCCCACAGTGCGTTTAAGGTGAGCAATAAGGCTTTCATCTACCATATACTGCACGATTTCACGAGGAGTATAGAATGAACCTGTCTGCTTACGTGCTGTAGCCTTTGTTTCGGGGTTGTACATTGCAAGTAGGTTTTCGAAAATCTTACCCAATAGCTCAGGGTCAAGCGATACCTCTTGGTCGAACGGTGTGTTTTCTTCAACTGTAAAGTTGTAGCGTTTTAGAATATTTATAACGCCATTTGCACTAACCTTTTTCTTTTTATTGTCGTCATAAAACTCTGATAGGTCAATATCTTTACCTACCTCTTCGCCAAAGAAAAGATAGTCGGGAACAACAAGAAATTTATTTATTTTTGGATTATCGGAGAATCCATCTAGATAATTATTTTTTTCTTTATCGTCTAAGCAATCAAACAGTCCACCATTTAGGAATGG
>CAMQVM010000233.1 GCA_947038135.1 uncultured Rikenellaceae bacterium | reverse complement strand
TTTATAAACTCTTTTGTGCCATCAAGAGGATCTACAACCCATAGCTCACGCCATGCAGATCTCTCGTTATACTCTATTGTTGCGCCCTCTTCGCTTAAAATAGGGATATTTAGTGGTGTAAGCTCCTCGCAAATAACATTATGGCTAATCTTATCAGCTATTGTTAAGGGAGAGTTGTCGCTCTTTCTCTCAATCATAAAATCTGAGTTAGGGTCGTTGTATACCTCTAATACTTTTACGCCTGCTTTGATTGCAGCATCTATTGCTACTCTTAAAATTGTTGTCATTACCATTATATTTAATGCAAAAATACCAAAAAAAAGCCAATAACCGAATATTTCACTGTTAATTAAGTATTACTACTTACCTATATTAGCCTACATGGATGAATTTAACAACATTTGCGCCAGCTTTATCATTTATAGCGTGGCGGATAGATACTCTGCGAAGAAAAAAATCGTTGCGTGCAGCTGACGATGAAAATACAACATATAGTTTACCATCTCGAAGGGTGAGTTTTTGTGTAGCCTCTGCCATTGTTGCTCCCACAACCTCTCGCCATGCAGATAGCGCCCTAGACTCTAAAATAGCCTTTTGTGCTACATCGTCATTTGCAACAATCTGTTTCATTATGCTGCCTATCTTTACTGGATATACTTTTTTCATGTTTTTATTATTACTGTCTAATATAAAATCTGCGGTGTGTTGTAATCAACCATACATTTCATGCTATTATGATTTTCAGGTATCAACTTCTATATCGTTATCTCATCAACCTCACCACCATCAACATTAAATAGCTTGTAGTTAGAGCTTACCTTATCTAATATCGTTGTTAAGCGTGTCTTGTTGCTGTCTGTTATGAATATTTGTCCATATTTTGGCGAGTTGACAAGCCCGATAAGTGCTTCAACCCTATTCATGTCAAGTTTATCGAAGATGTCATCTAAAAGAAGTATAGGTTTTACACCCTTGCGCTCTTGTATCATATCAAACTCTGATAGCTTTAGTGCTATTAAAAGAGACTTTTGCTGCCCCCATGAGCCAAACCTTTTTATTGGGTTATCGTTAATCTTAACAACCATGTCGTCACGTTGAATACCCGAATAGGTGTAACCTAGTGCTCTGTCACGGTCGTGGTTTTTTATTAGTAGCTCGCTTAGTGTGTTATCGTTTAGCTCTGATTTATAGTGAATTGTAATAGATTCTTTACCTCCCGATATCTTGTCGTAATTGTCAGATACTAGCGGTGTAAGCATTTCAATAAACTCTTTACGGCGGTTGTGTATCTTTGTCGCCTCGTCGCAAAGCTGCATATCAATAACCTCCATAAGCTCTGTTTGTGCAAGCATCTCAGGGCTTTTAAGCATCTTGTTGCGCTCACCTATAAGCGTGTTGTAGCGGATAAGAGATTGCAGGTAGCTTCTCTCTACTTGAGCAATTAGCACGTTGATAAATTTCCTCCTCTCCTCGGCTGCATCATTGATCAAGGCGCTGTCGTAAGGCGATATCAAAATGATAGGAACAACCCCAATATGATCGGACATTCGTTCGTACCTTTTACCCCCAGATGTAACCACCTTTTCGCCCCCTTTTTTGTATGAGCAAACTATGGCATCTGGCGATGAATCATCTCTACGAAAAAGCACGTCAATTAAGAAGAAAATCTCTCCAAAATTGATGTTTTGATTGTCGGTCGTAGAAACGAGACTTTTACACATTGAGCTGTAATATATAGCATCTATCACGTTTGTCTTGCCAGAACCGTTCTCTCCGACAAAACAATTTATTTTATTTGAAAAACCCAAAGATAGCCCTCTGAGGTTCTTGTAACCTATTATTTTGATCTCTTCTACCCACATAAAATTAAAATTTATATACAAAATTAAAAAAATAAAATGATAAATGTTTTATTTTAGATAAAAAGAGTTAATTTTGCATTTCGAATCACTCTATTAATGTAATCTACTATACATTTTTAGTTAAGGCAAAACAAAGAAACAAAGTAATATAAATGTACTATAATAAATAAAAATTATGAGCACAAAAAAGAATCCTATTGAGGACCCAGAAGTAAAGATTGAAAACGCTATTGATCGAGCAGAAAGCTATCTTGAAAAGAATTTCAAAACTCTACTATTTGGAGTTGGTTTAGTTATCGCTATTACGGGAGGTTACTACGGTTTCCAGTACTTCGTAGCAGCACCTAAAATACAAACAGCAGCAGCTGAAGCTTATGTTGCTGAGCAGTATTTTCAGGTAGACTCTTTCGCATTAGCACTTAATGGTAATGCAGATTTTAAGGGTTTTTCAACAATTGCAACAGAATATTCATCTACTTCGGTAGGTAATATCGCAAACCACTACGCTGGTATCTGTTGTCTTAAAGAAGGCAACAAAGAGCAGGCAGTTGCATATCTTACCAAATACAAAGCGGTAGATGGTATTGCAGCACAAATTATCAACGCACAAAACATTGGTCTTGTGGGTGATATAACTCTTGAAAATGGTGACACTAAAGCAGCAATAGCTCTTTATGTTGAGGCAGCAGAGATCGAAAATGATTTTACAGCTCCTATGTACCTTAAAAAAGCAGGTCTTGCTTACAGCTCTATCGATGATTCAGCTAAGGCACTAGAGGCGTTTACTGCAATCAAAAATCAATATCCTACCTCAGTTGAGGCTAAAGATATCGATAAGTTTATTGGTAAACTAACAAAGTAATCAAATAAAGTCGGTGTTGTAATATCGGTTTTAAATTATGTAGCAGACCTAATAGCACTTCTATTGAAGCCCTGTTAGGTCTGTTTGTTATATTCATTAGGGGTTGATATCTGTCAGCTCTTCTATTAATTTATATTAAAATGGCGTCTGAATTAAAAAATTTATCTGTGTTTGATACACCTGTACCATCTGCTAAAGGGATGAAAGTAGCCGTTGTGGTTGCTGAGTGGAATAGCGAAATTACATCTAAGCTTCTTAATGGTGCTGTTGCTCTTCTTGAAGAGAAAGGCGCTGAGGTGTTTGTGCATAGTGTGCCTGGTACCTATGAGCTTACTATGGGGTGTAGTATCGTAGCATCGCACTATAAAGCCGATGCAGTGATCGCAATAGGGTGTGTTATTAAGGGAGATACTCCTCACTTTGAATATATATGCAGTGGTGTTACTCATGGGTTGAATATGGTGGCTGTAAAGTGTGACATACCAGTTATATTTGGTGTTCTTACTGTTAATAGCCAAGAGCAAGCTGAAGATCGTGCTGGTGGTCGTTTAGGTAATAAAGGCGAAGAGGCTGCTGCTACTGCTATTAAAATGGTAGATCTTAAGTTTGGGTTGAAGTAGTTTTCTTGTTATTTAAAGTGTAAAGTTCGAACTTTGTACTGATAAATAATAATATTAGAATTAAGAAATATTCAAATAGTACTAGCCAGTCGATGAATAGTAAAGAATAAAGGGGTAGTGAAAAGGAACTTACTTTAGTAGGCGACTGAATCGTAATTCTGAAAATGATGCAGCTGTTCGCAGTTTTGTGCGGTCTTATATTGGGAGATCCGCAAAACGTTAAATATACTTATGTTCAACTATTTAGGTATGGTTTTTATTAATA
>CAMQVM010000232.1 GCA_947038135.1 uncultured Rikenellaceae bacterium | reverse complement strand
CATCTGCTCGGCTGAAAAACTCTTTAGCCTCAGTTATTCTACTGCTGCTTAAATCTATACCCATTACATCACAACCAATCTCAGCAAAAGGAAGTAGGTTTCCACCCTCTCCGCATCCTATTTCTGCTATTTTTAAGTTTGTATCAACGGTGGTGAATTTATTGATGTAATCAATATAAAAATCTCTTGATGTTTTCGCCAACTCATTGAAATAAACTTCTCTGTTAGTGTGTCTTTGTTGCATATATAAAATTTTAAAGTAAGCACCACTGCTTTGTCACAAAGGTAGTTATTATTATTGATATTTCATATTTTTGCTAAATATATTTGCTGTCGAATTGAAAAATATATTCAATAAGGTCTATTTTTTTTATAGTGCCATCATTTTTTTATATCTTTGTGGTCTGAATTTTCGGAAACGAATGTAAATAATCTCGATATGTCATCTCAATATTTAAACGAATTAAACGAGGAGCAAGCAAAAGCTGTTCAAAATTATGAAGGTGCATCGCTAATTATAGCGGGTGCAGGTTCAGGAAAAACTAGGGTGTTAACATATCGTATAGCGCACATGATAGCCGCAGGCGTGCAACCATACACTATATTGGCCCTTACTTTTACCAATAAAGCAGCTGCTGAAATGCGTGATCGTATCGCTAAAGTTATTGATCCTGAAAAGGCTCGTAATATATGGATGGGTACATTTCACTCTGTTTTTGCACGTATATTAAGGCAAGAGGCCGAGCATTTAGGTTTTACAAGTAATTTCACTATATACGACTCGGCAGATAGCCAAAATCTTATAAAGAATATAATTAAAGAGCGTAACTTAAACGACGAAAAGTATAAGCCTCGTGCTGTAAGTTCTCGAATATCGCTTGCTAAAAATAATCTTATGCCTCCAACTACATATATGGCAAGTGCTATAATGATAGCTGAAGATCGTGAGGCTGGAACTCCTCATTTTGCAGATGTTTATCGTGAGTATATGATGCGTTGCAAGGCAAATAATGCCTTTGACTTTGATGATTTATTGCTATATACTAATATCTTACTTCGTGATAAGCCTGAGGTGCTTGCCAAGTATCAAAATAAATTTAAATATATATTGGTTGATGAGTACCAAGATACCAATGTAGCTCAATATTTAATTATAAAACGTATATCTGCACTGCATGGTAATTTGTCGGTTGTAGGCGATGACTCACAGAGTATCTACTCGTTTCGTGGGGCTAAAATTGAGAATATATTAAGGTTTCAAAATGATTATGCAGGTTGTAAGGTTTATAAGTTAGAACAGAATTATCGCTCTACACAAAACATCGTAAATGCTGCAAATTGTGTTATCTCAAAAAATAGTAATAGGCTGAAAAAGGAGTCTTTCTCTAAAGGACCAATTGGCGATAAAATAAAAGTGTATAGGTTATTTACTGATAAAGAAGAGGCGTCAACCGTTGCTAGCGATATAAAGATGGCTATGATAAACGATGATAAGCTTACATTTAACGATTTTACCATACTATATCGCACCAATGCCCAGTCAAGAACCTTTGAAGAGGCGTTGCGTTATAGAAGCATTCCTTATAAAATACATGGCGGTTTCTCTTTTTACCAACGTGCTGAGATTAAAAATATGCTTGCTTATGCTCGTATAGTGTCTAACAATAATGATACTGAGGCGCTGCTTCGTATAATAAACTTTCCAACACGTGGAATCGGTGGTGTGTCGATGGGGCGAATGGTTGAGTATGCAAATGAAAACTCTCTGTCGCTGCTTGAAACACTCTCTAAAATTGCTAAGGGCGAGGTTGCAATAAAAGGTTTGGCGCAGGCTAAAATCGCAACATTCATGGCAATAATTGATAATATAATTGTTACAGCAGCAACAAAAGATGCCTATGCTACAATGTATCAAATAGCCTATGGAGCAGGTATAATAAAGCATTATAAGCTTACCAACACTGTTGAAAATCAATCTGCTCTGCAAAATATCGAGGAGCTACTCAACTCATTAAAGCAGGTGGCAGACCAGCGTGCAATAGAGCACATGGAGCCTATAACCATGAATGAGTGGTTAGAGAGTGTGGTGCTTATCACCTCTGATGTTAAGGAAGATGAGTCTGAAGAGAAGGTTACACTTATGACAATCCACTCGGCTAAAGGGCTGGAGTTTGAACGAGTGTTTATTGTAGGCATGGAAGAGGGGCTTTTTCCATTAGAGGGAAGCACCACTAGCATTGCTGATATTGAAGAGGAGCGTAGGTTGTTTTACGTGGCAATAACTCGTGCAGTTTCTAATTTAACTATATCGTTATGTCAAAACAGATATAAGTGGGGTAGGCAAACTAGCTGCTCTCCTAGTAGGTTTATGAGTGAGATAGATGATATATATTTAGAAATGGAAGATTTTGAAGATGACTATAAGAAGGTTATAACTCAAAATTTATCTAATAGTGGTAACTTTGGCGGGGTTAGTAGTAAGCAAGCTTATGATGGTTCAAACTCTAATTCTAGCTCTAGTTTTAATTCTAGCTCTAATTCTGGTTTCAGTTCAAGTAGCAGTGCAGCAAACAGATATCCACCAAAACAGCTACCTCCACAAAGTGTAAACTCACAAAAGCATATAGTAGACACCTCAAAGTTCAAGAAAGTACCACCAGCAGGAAGTGCACTGCAAAGATCAACATCACCAGCTGTTAATATAAGTATAGGAGCTAAGGTAGAGCACTCTGTTTTTGGTGTGGGTGTTGTTGAGAAGTTAGAGCCAACATCAACAGATACAAAAGCATTAATCAACTTTGATAAGGTTGGTGTAAAGACCCTTTTGTTGAAATACGCTAAGCTTTCTACAGTGCATGATGAGTAGGTCTATTAAAAATCTTACCGCTACGATTGTTATTGTCAAAAACGAATACAGAGTGTTTAGCGCAATATGTAATGCCTAAATTATATGACTTGTGACATTAGAGAACCATCGCACAAACTACTTTGATAATTAGTGTGTAGGTGATGTTACAGAAAGGTTTAACGTATAACAAATAAATATGGGTGCAAAGTTAATTGCACCCATATTTATTTGTTGTATAACCACTTGAATTAAGAGATATCTTAGAAAGAATTTTTACAAGTAACACGATACTTACCAATCTTTTCAAGCTTAGCAGAGTGGTAGTCGTAAGATATTGTCAGGCTACCCACTTTTGACACCCTGTTGGTGTAGCTGTCGTATAGTACTTGAAAATCACCTATTTTAGAGATTTTTCCAGTATAGTAGTCGTAGTGAATCTTCAAACGTCCTATTTTAGACATCTTTTCAGTGTAGTAATCATACTCAATATTATGTTCACCAATCTGTAAAATTTTCTTAGATCCATGCTCATATTTAACAGTGATATAGCCTAATTTAGATATGCTGTCTTTTATAAATTTTGTCTCTGCATCCTCTTTAGGGTAGCTATCTCTGCCGCCGCCAATGGTTCTTTCTCCAATATTTGTAACATTGCCTGAAAAAAAGTCATATTTAACATCTATGCCTCCTATTTTGCATATCTTTTTAGATAAATAATCATACTCGATATCGTCATTGCCAATCTTTGATACTTTTTTAGTAAAGAAGTCGTACTCAAT
>CAMQVM010000231.1 GCA_947038135.1 uncultured Rikenellaceae bacterium | reverse complement strand
CTTAACACAAAGCGGTTACTCTCATTTAAACTAAACATATCTTTTTGGAGGCAAAATAGATTTTTTGATGTTGCATAAAAAGACGGCCTATATGGGATACTACGGGCAAAAGCCTTTTGAGATGCACACACCATCTGCTGGTTGAATGGGCTTCTCATCTAAGTAAATATATATGTCTGATGTGTTAGAATCATAACTCACAAATTTAAATTTACAATGTTAAATAAAGGTGAAAATAATTCTCTGAAATCTTAATTTTCCACAAAAAAGATAGGTTTTTTTTTACTCGACCTAAAATTCAGCTTGATCATAAAAAAGTATGATTATTTTAAGACAACAAAAGGTGACACAAAATTAATTTGTATCACCTTTATATATTTTTTGACTTACTATACTATACAGCCTATTTAGGTCTGAAATATATATGTATAGGCACACCTTGAAAATCATAATTAGCACGCAGTTTATTCTCTAAGAAACGGCGATATGAGTCTCTAACATACTGTGGCAGGTTGACAAAAAAGGCAAACTGTGGAGTAGGTGTAGGCAGCTGTGTAGCAAACTTTATACGTATATATTTACCCTTAATAGATGGCGGAGGAGTAGTTTCAATAAATGGTAATATGTACTCGTTAAGCTCTGAGGTAGAGATGCGACGCTTGCGACTATTATATACACGCATAGCAGTTTGAAGAACATCTAAGATACGCTGCTTAGTAAGTGCCGAAGCAAATACGACAGGCACATCATTAAATGGTGCTAGCTTAGCTTCAAGCTCCTCAGTATACTCTTTCATGGTGTTGGTCTCTTTTTCGATAAGGTCCCACTTATTAACCACTATAACACACCCTTTTTTATTTTTAACAGCAAGCTGAAAAAGGTTCATATCTTGCGACTCAATACCCTGAACTGCATCTAACATAAGAATAACAACATCAGCTGTCTCGATGCTACGAATACTTCTAAGCACTGAATAAAACTCAATATCTTCATCTACCTTAGTCTTTTTACGAACTCCAGCCGTGTCGATAAGATAGAAATCCATATCAAACTTATTATAACGAGCATATACAGAGTCACGTGTAGTACCAGCAATAGGGTTAACAATATTACGATCTTCACCCAGCAGAGCATTAGTCAACGATGACTTACCTACATTAGGACGACCAACGATAACAAACTTAGGAAGATCACTATGCTCCATAAGCTCATTTTCGGTATCCCCCACCAAAAAGTCAGTAACAACACAGTCAAGAAGTTCACCTGTACCACTACCACTCATTGCACATAGAGCATACGGCTCATCTAAACCAAGGCTATAAAACTCGTGAGTGTCATACATTCTCATCGAGTTATCTACCTTATTAGCAGCAAGAACGACCTTTTTTGAGCTTTTACGCATCATCTGCGCCATCGCTAAGTCTTGATCAGTGATACCTGTGGTAACATCAACCATAAAGATAATAACATCAGCTTCATCAATAGCTAAAAGCACCTGACGACGAATATCACCCTCAAAGGCATCATCAGACTTGGTAGCATATCCACCAGTATCTATCACTGAGAAGTGCTTACCATTCCACTCAGATTTTCCATAATGCCTATCACGTGTTGTTCCAGCTTCATCATTGATGATAGCCTTCTTCATGCCTACTAGACGATTAAAAAGCGTGCTCTTACCTACGTTAGGTCGACCCACTATTGCAACTATATTTCCCATTATAACTTAATTTTATGCAAAGGTAACAAAATAAATCGGTATCTCATAATGAGGGACACCAGCCCCATACTAATTACTACTTATAATATTTACGACAGAAGAGAATCATATATATAAAACCGACCGACACATAGGTATCTGCAACATTAAATATAGGACTAAAGAAGACATATCGCTCTCCTCCTTTAAAAGGTAACCACTCAGGAAGAGTAGTATCAATTATAGGAAAATATAACATATCAACCACCGCACCATGCAGAAAAGTAGAGTATCCCCCTCCATTAAACCCTACATAGGTAGCAACATCTGTAAACGTACTTTCACTAAATATAACACCATAAAAGACACTATCTATAAGATTACCAAGAGCTCCCGATAGTATCAACACAAAACCAAAGATCACCTTTTTTGGTGCACCCTTTTTAATTAATGTATTGATATAGTAGAATAGCAGAATAGTAAGTATTATACGAATTACACTAAGAGCCATCTTGCCATAATCACCTCCAAGCTCAAAGCCATAGGCGGCACCAAAATTCTCAATAAACCGAATCTGAAACCAGTCGCCAAACACATGAACTGCCTCATTAATCGTCATCGAAGTTTTAATATAAACCTTCGATATTTGATCAATAAGCAGCAAAACCACCATTGAGATAGCAATCGCTACCCTACTTTTATTTGCACTATTCATTTGCTAATAATCTATTATTTTTCTCGAATTTTTCTTGAGCAAACTTGCGTGTTACATTAAACTCCTCGCCTAAAGTGTCTATCTTAAACATAGGCTCTACCATAACACTCTCGCATATAGAACGTAACCCCCTAGCTCCAAGTTTAAACTCCATAGCTTTATCAACAATATACTCTAACGCATCACTATCAAAAGTAAGCTTTATATTATCCATCTCAAAGAGCTTTTCATACTGCTTCACAATAGAGTTTTTAGGAGTTGTAAGTATCTGCAACAAAATATCTTTACCTAAAGGTTGAAGATATGTAAGCACTGGCAGACGACCAATAAGCTCAGGTATAAGACCAAATGAACGTAGGTCCATAGGTGTTATATACTTCAATAAATTTTCAGTATCTACCTTAGAGCGCTTTTCGTTAGCTCCATAACCCACAACTTTAGTATTTAAACGAGATGCAATATTTTTTGTTACACCATCGAAAGCACCACCACAAATAAACAATATATTACGAGTATTAACCTGTATAAATGGCTGGTCAGGGTGTTTACGCCCCCCCTTAGGTGGAACATTGACAACCGACCCCTCAAGCATTTTCAACAACGCCTGCTGTACTCCCTCGCCCGACACATCACGTGTGATAGATGGGTTGTCTCCCTTACGAGCAACCTTATCAATTTCATCAATAAAGATAATACCACGCTCTGCAAGATCTACATTGTAGTCTGCTGCCTGCAATACACGAGTAAGAATATTCTCAACATCTTCACCTACATACCCTGCCTGTGTTAAAGCTGTTGCATCAGCAATAGCAAATGGCACGTGTAGCATACGAGCTATTGTACGAGCTAGTAGAGTTTTACCAGTACCAGTTTCGCCCACTAGCATAATATTAGACTTTTCAAGCTCAACATCAGAAGCATCACGCTTATCATCATCGAAATACATGATACGCTTATAGTGGTTATATACAGCCACCGACAGATACTGCTTAGCATCGTCTTGACCTACTACATACTCATCAAGCAGATTTTTCATCTGCGATGGAGTAAGCAACTTGCTTTTATCTATGTTTACTTTTCCATCTTTTTTCTCTTGCACGGTTTGATCTTCGATAACCATGTGCCCTCTTTCAATACACTCACCGCAAATTAGTGCCTCTTGCTCACCTGAGAAGAAGATTTTTGAAGGGTCGATTGAGGTGCCACAAAACGAACATTTGGTTTGTGACTTATTAGTTTTTTGCTTTGCCATTACTTCGTAACTCTTT
>CAMQVM010000230.1 GCA_947038135.1 uncultured Rikenellaceae bacterium | reverse complement strand
CAGCCTCTACCTCGCTAGCGTTAACAACTCTAACAAAGCGCTGGTCTTCATCGCCATAAGCCTTAGGTACAACAAATATAACCTCAACGTCTGCCCTAGATAGACCTCTAGTTAAGCCGTAACACGCAGTACCTAAGCCACCTGCAATATGAGGAGGGAACTCCCAA
The DNA here is from genome assembly GCA_947038135.1 of uncultured Rikenellaceae bacterium. GTDB lineage: Bacteria > Bacteroidota > Bacteroidia > Bacteroidales > Rikenellaceae > CAMQVM01. Next base: position 3,544 of record CAMQVM010000230.1, on the reverse strand, counting down.
CCGAACATCAATACTTTCATTTCGTCTTTTTTTAAGCACCACTGGTGCTATTTATAATACTTTAGCTCTCTGCAACTATCCTTTGCGACAGCATCTCTTTCATACGTAGTATAGCACCAACGCTTATCGCTTGAGAAATAGCACCGCCTGGTTTGTGTGGTGGGTTACCTGCACATAATTCAGACACTGTTCCGATTCCATAGTCTAAAAAGTCACCTTCAAATGCCTCGATCAACTCATTAGCTTGAGTTTTAAATGCTTTTCCGTACACTGCAATATTTGCAGCAAAATAGTATGGCAAAAACCATGCACGGGTGCACCCTTGATGGTGTTCTTTTGCTCTTTTGTTAACATCTCCACCATAATCACCCTTATATTGTACATCATTAGGTGCTAGAGTACGTATGCCTTTATTCGTGAAAAGATATTTATTAACTGTATCAATCACCTTTTTTATCTCTCTTTGGTTCGAAACACTAAATGGCAGAGCACATCCTATTAGTTGATTAGGTCTAATTTGTAAGTTAGCTCCTTCGTGGCCCACATAATCTGCATAATAACCTTTTTCCTCATTCCAGAATATCTCATGATAACTTTGTTTGATTTTGGCAGGGTGATCTTTCCACTGCTCAACAAATTTATTATCACCAAACTTCTCTGCTAAAGATAAAGTATAACAGATAGCATTATACCACATGGCGTTAATTTCAATTGCGTATCCAGCTCGTGGCGTTACTGGTACACCATCAATATACATATCCATCCATGTAAGTGCAGTGTTCTCTTTTGATGCCCATATCAAACCGTTTTTATGTAACTCAATACCATCATCTCTCAATTTCGTGCTGTAAGCCTCAATTATTGTAATCATCGGCTTGCCAAAGGTTTTCCATACTACCTCAGAGCCTATGCTTTTTTCAAACTGCTGCATAGCATTAAAGAACCATAAAGAGGTGTCTGCGGACTCATATTTACCTACAAAGCAGGGTATGCGCCCATCGTGCATCATGCTAACAATAGAGGTGAAGATATCTAAACATAAATCTTCTCTTCCTTGAGTAAGAGTCAGCCAGTTAGCAGCTATCATGGCATCTCTTCCTCTCCTTTCAAACCATGGATAACCAGCAATTACTACTGTTTTATCGGCTTTTTTGACGATGAATTGACGAGCACTATGGCGTAAACATGACCAAAATTCAGTCTTTTCAGAGCGACGTGATAACTCATTGTTAAATTCGCCCTCAAATAGAGTAGTGTCTGGTTCATCGTTCAACGAGCAAGATATAATAACGCTTTCGCCCTTTTTGATGTCAAACTCAAATACTCCTGTTGTTAAAAGGTCTTCGGAATATTCATAACCCCTCTCTTTCTCTTTTACATACTCAAAATCGTAGTACCACTCAGGAGCAGAGTAAAAGTTGTTATTTTTATTAATTTGTAGATGAAGATATGGAAAACCACTGTAAAGCTTGCATTTTACACCTCCATTTATAGGTGTAGAGACTCCATTTGCCTCCATATTTGCACTGCTTAAAGAGTGGATTCCTCTAAAAGCTAGAAAAGGGCGCAGACGTAACTTTGTGGCAGATGTAGCCTCGATAAGTGTATATCTAACAAGCAACCTCTGTTTACTATGTAGCCAAAGCAACTCTTTTTTTAGTATCACGCCACCGACCCTATATATAATAGTAGGGGTGGGGGTGTAATCAAAATTGGTGATATATTTATGCCCCTTAGGTTCAAATGCGTTAGGAAAACTGTGAATCGCTAAATTAAACGATTGCCCTTGCTGAATTATAGTTTCATCAAGTGACGAAAGAAGCACATAGTTTTGTGAATCATTATTGTCGATTGGACACACCATTAAACCATGATACTTCCGAGTATTGCAACAAGTAGTAGTAGTGCTCATATATCCACCAGCTCTATTTGTGCTGATAAACTCGCGTGTCAACGAATACTCTAAATTGGTTAACTTATTCTTATCAAATTTTAAAATTTCCATAATTTCATTTAATATCTTTAGTTACTCTTTTCTTTAATATTGAGTAAATATAATAATAATATATTACATATACAAGTAAAAATATAAAATATTATAATTTAATATGTATTATTAACATAAATTTAACATAAAGTGAATTATAACACAAAAGAGAGTGTGAAAAATATAATAAATAACATTTTTGCTTGTTTGATAATATCATAAATATTTCAGTTGCTTGTATTGTTTGTGTTTTATTAGACATGAAAATAGCAAATTACAGATATAGTTTGTCAATAATTACTTGTTTGTGTATCGATAATTTCCAGCATAAATCTCGCTCTTTAGTGCTGGTTTATTTGGCAGAATCAAATTAATATGAGATATATTGTGCTAAAATTTGGATTATCAATATTCTTTTCATACCTTTGTCACGTAATTTACATATTATACAGTGCCATTTGGTACTATTACTAATTAAATTTTAATTTTATGAATCGCTACGAAACCGTTTTCATTGCGACACCAGTACTGTCAGAACAACAAGTACAAGAGGTAGTCAGCAAATTCCGCGGTGTAATAACCGAAAACGGAGGCAATATGATCCACGAAGAGGATTGGGGCCTTCGCAAACTAGCTTATCCTATTCAAAAGAAGTCAACAGGTTTTTACTTCCTTCTTGAGTTTGAAGCTGAAGGAGATTTGATTAACACATTAGAGACTCAGTACAGACGTGACGAGCGCGTTATCCGTTTTCTTACATTCAAGCAGGATAAGTTCGCTACAGAGTACGCAGAGAAAAGAAGAAGTTTAAACGCTAAAAAATCTGAATAATGGCACATAATTCAACAGAAATAAGATATCTTAATCCTCCTACAGTAGAGATTAAAAGAAAAAAATATTGCCGTTTCAAAAAGAGTGGCATTAAGTACATCGATTATAAAGATGGCGAATTTCTTAAGAAATTCCTTAACGAGCAAGGCCGTATTCTTCCTCGTCGTCTAACAGGTACGTCTCAGAAATATCAAAAGAAGGTTGCTACTGCTGTAAAGCGTGCACGTCATCTTGCGATATTACCATTCGTAACAGATTTGATGAAGTAGTATTAACTAACTATTAAAAAGAAGATTACAAAATGGAAATTATATTAAAACAAGACGTAGATAATTTAGGCCACAAAAACGACATAGTAAACGTGCGTGCTGGCTTTGCAAATAACTTTCTAATTCCTCAAGGATTAGCTAAATTAGCTACCCCTTCTGCTAAAAAAATGTTAGCCGAAGACATAAGACAACAAGCTCATAAAGAGATTAAACTTCGTGATACTGCTACTGCAACTGCTGATAAGCTTGCTGCTCTAGCTCTAACTCTTTCAGTGAAAACATCTGCTGAAGGTAAAGTTTACGGTTCTATCACTTCTTCGCAAATTGCTGAAGAGATTGAAAAAGCTGGTATCTCTATCGACAGAAAGAATGTTGTGCTTGAAACAGTTAAGCAGCTAGGAAGCTACACTGCAACTGTAAAACTATACAAAGATATCAAAGGAACTGTTGCGTTCAC
>CAMQVM010000229.1 GCA_947038135.1 uncultured Rikenellaceae bacterium | reverse complement strand
GCCAGCTCCCGAAGGGAGCTGGCTAATTCACAAAACCGAGGTTTTGCGAATTAGCCTACATAAATGAAGCAACATTTCGCAATTTTTCAACGCCCTCACAATACTATAATTATATCGAGCTATACAACTTAGTTATGTCGTGTGAATGCTCCTCTAAAGAGTAAGACCAAGGAGAAGCAACAACATTACTATTATACTCTTTTAAACGAGATTTATCACCAATAAGCACCTTAATCTTATCTTTTAACTCACCTTTAGATTGATAGATAAACCAATTGTCATAACCACCCACAACATCTTTAGCACCCACCGTAGAAGATACCATAACTGGAACACCAAATGATAATGCCTCTAATGCAACAAGACCAAATGTTTCATAACATATAGATGGAATAACAAGCAAGCAATCCTTTTTAAATACGTGAGGTGACTCGCTGTGACTAAAACAACCTTTAAATCTTATTTTATCTCTGACTCTACTACTTAAATTATTAAAATAACATCTGTTTTCCGAAGCCTGCCAGACATCGATTGTCCAGTTAGTGAACCCATCGTTCAACAACTCATCGAGGACACCTATCAACATAGGAAGCCCTTTATAGTTTGTTGCACTACCAATAAAAGTAAGATGCAACAAAGGGTCATCAAAAGCTCTCACAACCCTATTATCGCTAATATCATTGTGTGTTACCGAAATAGTAGTGGAGTTTGCAATATTAACATTACTTCTATAAACCTCCTCTGAAACTGAGCTATTAAAATGAACATGATCAAATAACTCAATCATCTGCTTATAATGATCTGATAAGCTAGTGTAATTATTGTATGGCATAATATTAATTTAACGTATGAACTTTCGCAATACTCGATTATTTTTTATATTCAAGACAAACTTTGAATTTCGCAACCTAAGAAATATTGTCGAGGCTGCTTTAACATTACAAGCCTTACAATTTTCTTCAGAAGGGGCACTACACAACTCTCCTTTATGGTTAATGAAATTTACTTTAGGACATATACCATAATAATCATGTGCTGTAAATAAAAGCTTCACCCCTTTAGATTTAAAGAATTGTAACAACTCTAAAGGGAGACCCATCAAAGTATGCACATGAAATATATCAGGAGCAACATCACTATAAAGTCGCTCCATAGCCTGTACAGACATTTTATTTTTAGATATGAAATCACTAGGCGACTTCACCCCATACAACAAAGCAACAGGCATGGTATTTCGCAGCATTATTGACTGAACTCCGCCAATAATGCCTCTACTTATACAATTCACTTCACCACCAAAATAGCTATATCCTGACGGATATAACAACACTATTTTATTACTTTTTTGCTGTTCATTCATCAAATCAGTAGCGTACTTTGTAAGCCCTCCACTTCGTTGTGGCGATAAACCTAATGTATAGTGCAGTATTGTCATAGTTTTAATTATTTACTTCTGTTGAAATTTGAAATTGCTTCATCATAGCACTTATCAAAAAATAAGATTCTATCTCTCCACATATAACTTTTAGCACACTCTAAGACACCATCAGCTTTGCGCCTTAGCATATCTGGATTATCAATACAACTATCGATTACTGCTGTAATATCTTTTATCACTTGCAAATAGGATTTTATCGGTATTAAAAAGCCACATTTATTGCATATAGTATCATGCATACCACAATGATCTAAAGATAGCGTTGGAACTCCTTGACTCATCGCCTCCCATATAACAGTTGTATTAGCTTCTGAAATACTTGTTATGATATGTAGGTGTGACAACCCCATTAACTTAAACACCTCTTTTCGCTTGATTTGCCCGTGCCACTTTACATAGTTTTGCAAACCATTGTCACTACAAAATTGCTTTAGTGATGACAATAAAGGACCACTACCAACAACATTCAACAGCACTTTTCCTCTATGTTTCACCATGCATAATGCTTTTAAAAGCGTTATTAAAGACTTTCGAGAATCAAGGCTACCAACAAAAATCAATTCTACTTTAGCTGCATCTTTAAACTTACTGATATTCAGAGGTGTCATAGACTCAATAGCATTCTCAGGCAGATAAACAGAGTTTATATCATGAGTAAGTTTGAAAGCTTTTTGAGTTTCAGATGTAGCAGTAAGTAGTAAATCCACTCTCTTTAGGGCTTTTTTCAACCCATAGCTATGACTAAATTGTATCTTATTTGTAAGCAATCTTATAATCTGTTTTACCTGATCCAAAAATGGAAGAGACAGTATCAAACATTTATCAACACTATTAACGCCAGCAATAGGTCCCCACATATATGGCAAATCAATGCTCCACAAATATCCAAACTCTCTGTAACCAATAGGGCCTAAATAATGAATCAGATCAAAACTATCTTTTTCAACCAACTCTTTAGCCTTTATGTAAGCAAGGTAATGCCATCTTCGGTATGCTAAAAAATGACTGAACACAAACACTCCTCGCTTGTTAGGGTAGTTTAAAACTGTTGTTATTGTATCTGACTGAACGGGTACAAACGTCACATTAGGAAGTGATATATCCTCACTAAAATCACCTAAATGCTCTCCCGAACAACCATACAGAACAGTGATATCGTTACTACACGACATTATTTTTATATAGTTCCACGCCACCGAGAACTCTGATCCTTTATATTGTGAAATAACATACGCTAAAACTAATATCTTTTTTCTCATACAATCTTTATTTATTTCATTTCGTTAATTTGTCTCTGTCTGCATTTATTTGAAAATATCTCACTGTAGTTAAAATCATCAACCCGCCCCACATAAAGGCTATACTATGAACCGTAGCCATCATTAAAACTAAAAATACAAGCGACTCCAAAGAGAAAAATTTTCTAATGCAGCATCCATATACTAGTAACAATGAGAAAAAATATACAACGATACCATAATCGGCAATCGACCCAATAGTTTTTCCTTTATCAAGCGCAAATACAGATGCATTAGTATCTGTTCCGTTGCCGACCCAAGTTGAAACCTCTGTGAGGTTGATATAATTTATAGTATTCAAAAAGGGAACTACTCTCGCAGCTGCACTCATATCAGCTTTAATAACCTCCTGAGGATCTAAAGTAGCAGCAGCCTCAAGCGTTGCCTTTACCCGTTGTAATGGGACAAAATCAATATAAGGAGTAACAAAATATAGAGTTATTAACAATGGCAATGATATCAAAAGATTATTTCTTCGAATAAAATATAGCAACAAAATGCCAAAACCCATAATTGCAGTAGCACTGCCCATAGTGATAATTGTCCATAAAAATCCAATCACAACCCACTTAGAATCACTATACAGAGCAGATATTACAGATATTACACCTCTATATTTTATTTCGTACATTCTCAGCAGTGCTAAAAACGATATAACTACTATACGAGCAGCATGAGATTGTTCTATCGACAAAGAGTTGCCTATCATAGAGCCTCTATGATCGCCCTTCACTAAGTTTATTAAGGGAAAAGACTCAAATCCTAAAAACCTAGTTAGTTGTTGCAACACTAAACAGATAAAAAAAGCCATTAGTAGCCTCTTCATAAGTTTTATAAAGTAATCTAACTCGAATACTCTTTCACAATATACCAAATTATAATAGAGCACAAACATAAATATAAAAGATAATATATAACCAATTGAAGAGGCACACAGCCCACCTGGCGGAGCAACACCCACAGAGTGTGTGTGTGTGTGTGTGTGTGTGTGTGTGTGTG
>CAMQVM010000228.1 GCA_947038135.1 uncultured Rikenellaceae bacterium | reverse complement strand
CCTCTCTGACCCACGCCTTGATGTATCTACTATGTATATCAACAACAAGTATCATCAGCAAGAAAGCTATGTCTCAGCAGCTAATCTTTTTACCATTTACGATTGGTGGAGTGCCTCTTTCTCTACCGATCTTCAATATAACACGCTTGAGGCTGACCTTGTAGACTTTATCTACCCTAAGCGTAGCACGCTGTTAAATGTGGCTGCTACATCTATGCAATTTGATAAGTTTAAAATTCAAATGAGCCTTTTGCATACTTTTGTATATGATGCAAAAGAGGGAGAAGGTGTGAAAAATAGCAATAATGATGAGTTTACACCAACAGTAGTAGCCTCTTATAAGCCATTTGATGCTGTGGGCTTAAATCTCAGGGCGTTTTATAAGCGGGTATTTCGTATGCCTACACTTAACGATCTATATTACACTTTTATTGGTAGCAAAAACTTAGATCCCGAATATACTAATCAGTACAATTTTGGGGTTACTTATTCAAAAGATTTCAACTATAGCTGGTTTAAAAATATAGAATTTCAAGTAGATGGCTACTTTAATCAAATTGAAGATAAAATTATAGCTATGCCTACATCTAACCAGTTTCGATGGACGATGATAAACCTTGGTTATGTTGAGATCCGAGGTGTAGATATGGCTCTTCAAGGAGCTTTCAAAGTACGTGAAGTTGGTTTGAATGCCCGTGTTAGCTACACCTACCAAAAGGCACAAGATTTTACCGACCCTAAAAGCCGTTACTATGGCGGACAGGTACCATATATTCCGTGGAATAGTGGCTCTGCGATATTGGGTGTAGAGTATAACAAATGGTATGTAAATTATAGCTTTATTTATACAGGAGAACGCTATGAGTCGGTAGCAAATATTAAAGAGAACTATGTAGAGCCGTGGTACACACACGATATCTCTCTATCTAAAGAGGTAGATATGAAAAAGGTGTCGCTTCGTTTTACTGCCGAAGTTAATAATCTGCTAAACCAGCAGTATGAAGTGGTGCAGTCGTACCCGATGCCTGGAACAAAGTTTAAGCTTAAAATCAACACTTCTATTAACCGCTATTTTATCTCTTACTACTTCATGTAGAAAAGAGGGAGGTGGTGAGGATATTATCACATCAACAGGCACTAAAGTAACCGACGGTATTAAAGGTAGTGATGTTAAGGGGTTCTTTCTTCTTAATGAGGGTAACATGGGTAGCAATAAGGCAACAATTGACTATTTCGACTATGAAACAGGGGTTTATACTAAAAATATATATGCCGAAAGAAACCCTAATGTAGTAAAAGAGCTGGGTGATGTAGGCAATGATATTCAGATATACAAAGATAAGATATATGCAGTGATTAATAGCTCTAATCTTATTGAGGTGATGGATGTAAGTACGGCAAAACATATAACTGCTATATCGATACCCAACTGTCGCAATATCATTTTTGATGGCAAGTATGCGTATGTCAGCTCTTTTGCAGGTCCTATTGCTATTGATCCAAATGCTAGGCGTGGGTATGTAGCAAAAATTGATACTGAAACGCTTAAGGTAGTCGGAGAGTGTGTAGTAGGCTATCAGCCCGAAAAAATGGCTATTGTAGCAGGTAAATTATATGTTTCAAACTCTGGTGGATATCGAGTGCCAAACTATGATGATACCGTGTCGGTGATTGATTTAGCCAATTTTACAGAGCTTAATAAGATCAAAGTGGCAATAAACCTAAATGATTTAGTGGCAGATACTAGAGGAAACCTGTATGTATCTTCGCAAGGCAACTATAAAGATATTCCCTCTTCAACATATATTATAGATACCAAAACAGAAGAGGTGGATGGCAAGTTAAATCCTCAGCCAAGTAACAGTATGGCTATTTGTGATGATTACATATATATGTGCAGCGACCAGTGGAGCGCTTTAACAAATACTAAAGTGATAACTTACACTAAGATAGATACACGAACACAAAGTGTAGTGACAACTAATTTTATAACAGATGGTACTGATAAAAATATAAAGGTGCCTTATGAGGTGGCAATCAACCCTGAAAGCAAAGAGTTTTTTGTTACAGATGCAACCAATTATGTAACACCTGGAGTTTTGTACTGCTTTAACCCCGATGGAACAAAAAAGTGGGAGGTTGAAACTGGCGATATTCCTGCACACATAGTATTTACCTACAAAAAATTAGAAAATTTAAAATAATTTATTATGAAAAAGTTTAGATACCCTTTATACACCCTTGTTTTACTTACTGCCGTAGCTTGCGATAAAGATAGTGATAAGCAATACCCAAACTCACTAAGATCAATATCACATACGATGGTAATGGTTGATGCAGAGATGAATTTAAGCGACAACGCTACCTATATTTGGAGCATGGAAGAGTCACCTAGTCAAGAGTACACTTTAGCAAATACGACCCTTAAAACCGCCTCTTTTGTGGCTGCCGAAGCTGGCGAGTATATGTTACAGTTAACGGCAAAAGATAAAGGTGAGGTTTATAGCAAAAGTGTAACGGTTGAAATTTCAGCTACAACATCTAAGCTGTCGCCATATATTGCAAAGGTGTATGATTTTGTTCCGTCGGTAGGGCAGTTTACAAATGAGATGCCTACCTATAATGATGGCGACACTAAAGCAGATATAATATTAGAGGTAGAGAAAAATATTGCAGGTGAAAAAAGCTCTGGAATGGTGAGCCTTGGTGGTTTTGGTGGATATGTTATTTTTGGGTTCGACCACACTGTACGCAATATTGTTGGTAAGCGTGATATACGTGTTATAGGCAATGCTTTTTATCTACCTGGTGTTGAGAGTAGTGGTAGCTGCGAGCCTGGGGTTATAATGGTGTCGTATGATGCAAATAAAAATGGAGAGGCAGATGATCAGTGGTATGAAATAGCAGGAAGTGAGTATTATAATGAGACAACTATCAAAGATTATGAAATAACCTATTTTCGTCCTGATTCAGAGAGCGGAGATTTGACAAAGTATATCCGCTGGGAGGACAACCAAGGAGGATCAGGCTTTAAATCGAAAAATAACCATCATAGTCAATCATATTTCCCTAGCTGGATAAGTGATGACAAAATAACTTTCAAAGGCACTCTGCTACCTAATAACGGTGTTAATACTAGCAGTGATCCATTATATGAGTTATGGGTGCTTAGTAAATATGGCTTTGGATATGCCGATAATGAGTTGAACAAAGCAGATGATTCAGCTTTTGATATCAGCTGGGCAGTAGACTCTAAAGGAGCAAAGGTTGACCTTGCAGGAGTTGATTTTGTAAGGATTCATACAGGTGTTAATCAAGAGTGTGGAGATATCGGTGAGGTGTCTACCGAGGTTAGTGGGGCTTATGATTTACATCTTAAAAAAGAGGTTGTTGACTCTGCAAGGTAGTATTTGTTTACTGCTTCTGGATCATTTCATTAATTTGTAGGCTCTATCCAGTAGCTTGGGTCTTTCTTAGTTTCGCAGCAGCCTCATTGTAGGTTTAAATAAAAAGCCATATTTGAGTATCTCAAATATGGCTTTTTACTGGTATATATACCCGTTGAGACCGTTACGCTTAAAAAGTACAACCTCTATGAAACTTTCATGTTAAAACACCTCCTTGTCTTAACGTAATGGTGCTATGTAGGGAGATTCGCAAAACGTTAAATGTACTTATGTTCAACTATTTAGGTGTGGTTTTTATTAATAAATTACCCCGAAAACAGAACTTATAGCTGTTTTTTGGGGTAAT
>CAMQVM010000227.1 GCA_947038135.1 uncultured Rikenellaceae bacterium | reverse complement strand
AAAGCACCTACACGCCTTAGGCGCTTGGTGGCTCCCTTCGGGAGCTGGCTAATTCACAAAACCGAGGTTTTGCGAATTAGCCTAACTAAATATATCTATTTTCACTACCGTATAACTGTTGGTTAAAACTTTTGGTTATCTTTGTAGGAAAGATAGCACGTGCACCTTGACTTGTTGCTTTTGTGAGTATCTGGCGGTAGCGTGATTGAAAATTTGTCTATGGTGCGCCTTTTTCCATACCCACACTTTCACACACTTTAATCATATAACATAATAATTATATCTCAATAGTTACACCAAATGTAGGGAGTATAGTACCGCCAAAATTACTCTGCAATATCTTCATTTTATAGTATCCACTACGATCAGGATCAACAATATTATTTCCATTAGAATCTACCTCAGGAAGTATTAAATCTTGCTTTGCAGACTTAAAGTTATATATATTTTGGATATCTAAATATATACCCAGCCTCCACGATTTGAAATACCAAACTTTATCTACCCTTAAATCTAACTGGTGATACACCTTAGATTTGCTATCATTATAATATTGGTAATCTATATAAGGACGATTACGAGCATCCCAAGCATCTATACGAGATGATAAATCATAGTCGTAAGGGGTATAAGGAAGCCCTCCTACTAAATACCATTTCGCCCCGAAGCTCCAATCATTATTAAACTTATGAATGGCACTAATATTAACAATATGCCCTACGTCCCAGCTAGAGTTCCAATACTTACCTTTTATAGGGTTAAGATGGCTATCAAGCCTATTTTGCTGACTCTTCATAAAAGTATATGAGATGTTTATGATAGTATTTTTTATATCTAAATTGCGATAGGTTACCTCAGCCCCATACGAACGACCTCGCCCACTACTCACCGCAGGAACAGCACCAATAACCGACTCTTCAAGATCAGATGTCGACAATGGAAGTGAATCAATTAGTGATATGGCTGTATTGCTATATTGCTTATAAAATCCCTCAATTTTAAGTTTTGAATTTCTGTTTGGAGTATATTCTATCCCTTGAACAAAGCTATTGACAGCTAAATATTTCAACCTCGACTTATTATCTTTAATAGATAAGGTGGTATATAGTGGCTCTTGATAGTAACGCCCAAAACTACTACTAAGACTCAACTTAGGTTTTATATTATATGTTAAGCTAAGGCGTGGAGATAGCTGTTTTAGTGGGTTGCTAGTATATGATGAGTAGTTCATGCCATCTGCACGCAAAGCAAACGAACCAAACAGCTTACCGTTTATAATTTCACGGCTAAGGTTAGCATATAGGCTATAACGCAACACCTCTGTATTGCTGTTATAATTGAATGTTTGAGTGTCGTTGGCGCTATATATCTGCTGAAATGTAGAGCTACTCATCTCTCCATATCCACCACCAACACCAGCTTTTAAAGAGAAGCCTGCAACATCATACAGTTTAACTTCTCCACGTATTTTATACTCTTTGGTGGTGTTAACTATATCTAATATTTTATCCAGCGAGGTGTCGTTATCTCTGTTTTTATATAGCTTATTATAAAGGTAGCTATGACTTGCAATCACCAATAAATCACCACCATCAAAACGATGTTTATACCCACCTCCAAACATATAGCTTGTTTGATCATTATTAGGCAAGTACCCTAATATATATTGCTGGCTATCATCAGGATTTTTGATCGATAGGTTAAGTCTATTTTGATCAAACGATCCTAAACCGATAACATACACCTCGCTACGGTCCGACAATTTAGAATTTATTTTAAACTGGTAATCGTTGTAGGTGGGTAAAAAAGGCAGAGCTAACACATCAAATAAAAGCTGAAGGTAGCTACGTCGGTATGAAGCCACAAGTGTAGTTTTTCCATTTTTCGAGATAGGGGTATCAATATTAACACCTATATCAGATGCACCAACGATAAATTTACCATGCAGCTTATCCGAGTTTCCCGTCTTCATATTCATATCAAGCACCGAACTCACTCCATTTGCAAACTCTGAGGGAAAGGCACCAGTATAAAATTTCACCTCACCAAGTAGATCAGTATTAATAAGTGAGGCATACCCTCCAGAGCCACCCTGCACAGCAAAGTGATTAAGCACTGGTATCTCTATACCATCAAGATAGTACCTGTTTTCATTTGCGTCACCACCACGAACCAACACATCATTACGGTTACCAAAGCTTATAGGCACAACCCCTGCTGACAGCTGCACAACCTTTGAAATATCTCTGTTAGCTCCTGGCGTTAAATCTATCTCTTCGGCTGCTATTCGCCTAACAGACAGCGGCGACTCAATGGTAGCCTTTAGCGGTGATGCTACTACTGTAACCTCTTTAACATCTACGCTTAAGCGCTCAAGCTCAAACTTAAAATCTTTTGACTTGCTAGCCGAGCTTACTAAAAATGACTCTGACACAAATGGACTATACCCATAGCAAAATATATATATACTTTGATAACCAGACTCCACCGCCTCTATTTCAAAGTACCCCTCTGTATCTGTTGTAACTATTTGGTTTGTGTCAACAATCGACACTAGTGCATTAGCAACTGGAAGCTGCGTTATAGAGTGCACTACCTGCCCTTTTATAGTGTTTACGCTCTTTTGCTTCTGTGCATAGCCTGCGATTGTGGATACTATTAGTATGTATATTAATATTATTTTTTTCATGTTGATATCATAAGCAACTATCATGCCTATAAGATACTACTTTTGCCTTGCAAGCCAGTAAAGTAACGTAATTTTTACTAAAACACTAAAGTACTATCAAACATTAATATCTACACCATTAATCACCACCACAATATCATCGCCCGACACACGAGAAACATCAACACTATTACCAGTAACAACAACACTCAGCTCACGCCCACGAAACTTTACAGAAAACTGTAAACTCTTCCAGCCATAATATAAGTTAGGTTTAAAGTGCAACTTATCATCAACAACCTGCATACCTCCAAAACCCTCAACTACCGCAAGCCACGAGCCCGCCATGCTTGTAATATGCAGCCCCTCATCTATCTCATGGTTCAAATCATCAAGATCAAGACGTGAAGAGAGCAGAAACAACTCATGCGCCTTGTCACTATCACCAATATAAGCCGCTAAAATAGAGTGCACCGAGGGCGACAACGACGACTCATGCAGAGTACGGCTCTCATAAAAATCAAAGTTACGGGCTATCTCACTGCTAGAAAACTTATCTCGAAAAAAGTATAAACCTTGTAATACATCTGCCTGCTTTATAAGAGAGCTTCTAAGTATTCTATCCCACGACCAATGTTGATTTATCGGGCGCTCTGCAGGGTTTACATCTTTAGCCAAAAGCTGCTCTTTATCTAAATAAAGATCTTGCTGTAAAATCACATCTAAATATTTATCATATGGCAGATGAATATTTTCGACTATATCAGCCCACCTAATACACTCCTTATCAGCATCAAAGCCACACTTTTCAGCTATACGACACCAATCTTCCGAGTACTCTTTTTTGACAATATCAATAGCCACCATAGTATACTCCAAACACCATGAAGCGATAAAGTTAGTATACCAGTTATTATTAACATTGTTTTCATACTCATTAGGACCAGTAACACCAAGTATCACATATTTATTACGATAAGTAGAGTATGTAACCCTCTGAGCCCAAAAGCGTGATATAGCAATCAGCACCTCTAAACAGTGACTAGCCAAAATATCACTATTGCCACTATTTTTAACAAAGTTATATACA
>CAMQVM010000226.1 GCA_947038135.1 uncultured Rikenellaceae bacterium | reverse complement strand
AGATTTAAAATCAGCTCTTTAAATTATAACTTAACAAAATCAATTATATGGGAACATACAAAAATATAAGCGGTGCTGAGGCGCTACTATTATCCCTAATAGAGGAGGATGTAACAACTATCTTCGGCTATCCTGGGGGTACAATTATACCTATATATGATACTCTTTATTCATATACCGATAGGCTAACACATATACTAACACGCCACGAGCAAGGCGCAGTACACGCTGCACAAGGATACTCAAGAGCAAAAGCTGGAGAGGTGGGCGTATGTATGGCAACCTCGGGACCTGGGGCCACAAACCTAATAACAGGTATAGCAGATGCTATGGTAGACTCTACCCCACTGGTATGCATTACAGCGCAGGTACCACAACACCTGCTCGGAACAGATGCTTTTCAAGAGGCAGACATGATAAGCATGACCATGCCTATCACCAAATGGAACTACCAAATCACTAGCAGCAGTGAGATATCTGACGCAATAGCTAAGGCATTTTATATTGCCAAAAGCGGTCGTCCTGGTCCTGTGGTGCTAGAAATTACACGCAACGCACAAACCGAGATGATTGAGGAGTATGAATATAATAAGTGTAGTTCACTTAGATCATACAACCCACTACCAACTCTTGACAAAACATCTTTAACAGCTGCTGCAAAACTACTTAACAGCGCCGAGAAGCCTCTTTTATTTGTTGGTAATGGCGTATTGATATCAAAGTGTGAAGAGCTGGTAGTGGAGCTATCAGAGAAAATACAAGCACCAATGGCGATAACTCTTATGGGGCTATCTGCAATAGACACCTCCAACCCGCTATATGTTGGTATGGTAGGAATGCATGGCACGCTAGCGGCAAATGTAATGACACAAAAGAGTGATGTGATAGTTGCAATAGGTATGCGCTTTAGTGATAGGGTTACAGGTGATATAAAAAGATTTGCACCAAATGCAAAGATTATACATATAGATATAGACTCTTCAGAGTTTAACAAGGTTGTAAAGTGCGCTATCGGCATCAATGCAGATGCTAAAGAGGCGCTCGAGAATCTTCTACCACTGGTAGAGAAGCGCAGCCATGATGCGTGGGTGGCAGAGTCGGCAACGCACTACGCCAAAGAGTTTGAGGAGGTGGTAAAACCTACTGTTCACTCGCAAGAGGATATCCTTAAGATGGGTGAGGCGGTAGACCTTATAGCTCAACAATGCAGTGGAAACGCTATAATAGTGACCGATGTAGGACAGCAGCAGATGCACGCTGCACGCTACTCTAAGTTTTCACAACCACACAGTTTTATAACCTCAGGAGGCTTAGGCACAATGGGCTATGGGCTGCCTGCGGCGATGGGTGCAAAGCTTGGTCGCCCAGATAGAGAGGTGGTATCAATACTTGGCGATGGAGGTTTTCAGATGACTATGCAAGAGCTAGGCACTATAAAGCAAAATAATATAGCAGTAAAGGTGGTGATACTAAATAATAGTTACCTTGGTATGGTAAGACAGTGGCAACAGATGTTTTTTGAGAAACGCTATTCATTTACTGCACTCGATAACCCTGAGTTTACACTTATAGCAGCAGCATACGGCATAAAGACCGAGAAGGTGCATAAGCGTGAGGAGCTGAAAGAGGCAGTGAAACGAATGATTGAGCACGATGGTCCATACCTACTAGAGGTGGTTGTAGATAACCATGAAAATGTGTTTCCTATGGTTCCTACTGGAAGTGCTATATCTGAACAGATTTGTAACGTATAAAGATTACCGCTATGGAAAACAGAGAATATATAGTAACAGCGTTCACCGAAAATCAGGTGGGTGTGCTAAACAGAATAACAGCTATATACCTACGACGTAAAATAAACATTGAGAGCCTTAGGGTTGTAGCATCATCAACAAAGGGTATTAGTATGTTTGTGATTACAGCAATCACTTCTGAGCAGCAAATAGCTAAGGTAGTGCAGCATATATCGAAGATAGTAGAGGTTGTAGACTCAAAATTCTACACTGCCGAGGAGGTGATAACCCTAGAGGTGGCACTATATAAGGCATCAAAATCGATACTTGAAAATGCCTCTACAAGTGAGATAATAACCCGTAGAAACGGCTCTCGCATAATAGAGTTTGGAGCTGACTATATAGTAGTTACACTCACAGGATCAAAAGAGGAGATTGATAAATTTAAGCAAGAGCTAACAGAGCATAAAGCACTTTTGCAATTTACAAGGTCGGGCAGTGTGATAATGCACCGTGAACAGATAGACATAAAGTATTAATATTATAAGTGGAGCGATCCACATAAAAACAGTAATCAAAATGGCACAATTAAATTTCGGAGGAACAGTAGAGAATGTTGTTACTCGCGCAGAGTTTCCTCTGTCTAAAGCACTAGGTATTTTAAAAGACGAAACTATCGCAATCATTGGATATGGCGTACAGGGTCCAGGTCAAGCACTAAACCTTAAAGACAATGGTTTCAATGTTATCATTGGTCAGCGTAAAGAGTCGAAAACATGGGATAAAGCTATCGCTGATGGATGGGTTCCTGGTGAGACACTTTTTGAAATTGAAGAGGCTTGTGCTAAGGCTACAATCATTCAGTACCTACTATCAGATGCTGGACAGATAACTCTATGGGACACTATCAAGAAGCACCTTACTCCAGGTAAGGCTCTATATTTTTCACATGGATTTGGTATAACGTTCACTGAGCGTACTAACATCATACCTCCTAAAGATGTAGATGTTATTCTTGTAGCTCCTAAGGGTTCAGGTACATCTCTTCGTCGCCTTTTCCTTGAGGGTAAAGGTCTAAACTCTAGTTATGCAATCTACCAAGATGCTACTGGTAACGCTTTTGACAGAGTTGTAGCACTCGGTATTGGTGTTGGCTCGGGCTACCTTTTTGAAACTACCTTTAAGCGTGAAGTATACTCAGACCTTACAGGCGAGCGTGGTACACTAATGGGTGCTATACAAGGTATTTTTGCTGCACAATATCAGGTCCTTAGAGATAACGGACACACTCCTTCAGAGGCTTTTAATGAGACTGTTGAGGAACTTACACAGAGCCTTATGCCGTTAGTTGCAGAGAATGGAATGGATTGGATGTATGCTAACTGTTCTACTACTGCACAGCGTGGTGCTCTTGACTGGTGGAAGAAGTTTAGAGATGCTTCTCTTCCTGTATTTCAAGACCTTTATAGTGAGGTGAAGTGTGGTAATGAGGCGCAACGTTCTATTGATCTTAATAGCCAGGATGATTATCGTGTGAAGCTTGATGCTGAGCTTAAGGAGCTTCGTGAAAGTGAGATGTGGCGTACTGGTGTTACTGTTCGTGAGCTTCGTCCTGAGCGTAATAAGTAATAAGTAATTTGTTGTAATTGTTAGATGGTGCCTTAGAATTTTATTCTGAGGCACTTTTTTTGTTTTTTGGTTGATTTTTACAGTTGATTTTTATGGTTTCTATGCAGGGTTAGAGAAACGTAGTTTCTCGCAAAAAGTTTGGGTGTTCCCTTTTTAAAGGGGGCAGTCTTAGCCTCCATGCTCTGTTTTACTTAGCTTTTGGTGTTCTTAGCTCTGGGTGCACTTAGCTCACACGGCACGCACACCTTAAAGGCATCTTTTGCGTAGCAAAAGTGCGGTGTGCCGATGGGGGATTTACGCTTTTGTTCGAGTAAGAACAGCTCTTTATTTACTTTTTTTTAGAAAAAAAGTAACAAAAAAATCGGCGCGAGGATTTTGAGGCGAGAGGAAGCATATT